>JBCCHV010000081.1 GCA_039028635.1 Acidobacteriota bacterium | reverse complement strand
CTTCCGGGCCCGGAAGCAGGTTGCCGATGAGTTTTTCAGCAACCTGCTAGCGATCATAACCGCAATCGCTGGTCGCGCCCGGGGGCCAAGGCTGCGGGATACAAAAAGGGCCGGTGCTCGGCACCGGCCCTCGGTTGTGCGGCCTCGAGAAGATTCCCGAGGCGAGACCGTTCTAGTGGTTGTGCAGGTTGCGGATGACGCAGCGCAGCAGGTAGGCGAACTCGCGGCCGTCGATCTCTCGACTCAGCTTGAGATGGATCAGGAAGCGCAGCGAGCAGCGCAGGTACTGGAACGGATTGCTGGCCGCGTCGGAGCAGGCGGTGAGCTCATCGGCGATCGAGCAGCCGTTGGCGAAGATGGTGTTGTCGACGCCCGAATCGCAGGTGCCGATGACCACCGTGTCACCGATGTCCGAGGGCAGACAGGCGTCTTCGATGTCGCCCACGCCGTCACCGTCGGCATCCATCAGACTCCAGCCGACATCGACCAGTTGGAAGGGCGTCAGGTCGGTGGTCATGGCGCCTTCGAGATCGGCATTGATGAACGGCTCCATCAACAGGTTCGGGGAGGCCACCGTGTCCCAGTGGGAGATCGACGAGCCGAGGGAGACGGTGGTCGGCGCGTAGAGACGCACCCGGCCGTCGTCATCGGCACCGGACAGCAGGTTGGGGTCGAGACCGAGGGTGACGGTGACGCCCGGCAGGTTGGCCTTGATCAGGTCGCCCTGATCGAGGGTGATGCCGACCGAGGGAATCCCGATGCCTGGATCGGCCCCGCCCATCGGCGCCGGGCCGCCGGCGACGTTGTTGGCGACGATCGCGCCGATGGCGCCCGCCGCTTCGGCGTTGGCCACCTTGGTGGTGAAGCCGCAGCCGCCGCGATCGATCAACGCGATGGCGCCGGTGAGATCGTTGGTGATCGCCTCGCAGGCATCGGTCCGCGGATCGACGCCATCGTCGGCGAGCACTACCGAACCGGTGGTGCCGCCGAGGGTGAGGGCCGGCCCAAAGGCCGCCGCCTGGGCGCCGAAGGTCCCGAGGGCCCCGGCATCGACGGTCGGACGGTTGCCGAGAAAGCGGTCGGCGCGGGAGTTGACCTCCTCACCGGTCCACACCACGTTGCCGTCGTTGATCGCCGACGCGACGCGCTCGGCGTCGGTCGCCATCTCGACCCAAGTGAGGTCCGCCGTGTTGTCGCGGGTGAACACCGAGTAGATGTCGTCACGGCCCTGGAAGAAGGCGCCGGTGGCCTCGTTGGTGAAGTTGGAGAAGCCCAGGCCGTGGGACATCTCGTGCAGGATGACGTTGAGGAAGTCGACGCCGTTGCCGGCATCGTTGTCGAGGCCGTAGTACCAGCCGCGCCCGCCGAGGCAGGTCGGATCGTCGTCGATCAGGGAGTTGAAGCGCGAGATGATGTCGCCGAAGCCGGGATTGAGGTCGGCGCCGTTGATTTTGTCCGCCAGGGAGGAGTGATACCAGGTGTTGGCACGAGCGTCGGCGGCGAAGTCCGAGAACACGAAGGTGGTTCCGGCGGAGCCGAGGACGGCGCTGGTCGGGGCGCAGGTCAGCGGCGTGAAGGATGCCAGCACGAAGATCTCGACGTCGCTCTCCAGGGTGGCACCCCAGATGTTGGCGGCGAACTGATAGGCGATCTGGCGCTGCTCACCGAGGGTGACACCGGGGTTGCCCCCGATCGGCGTCGCCGGCGTCGGATCATTCAGGCCGACCCCTGGAGGATCGATTCCGACCACCGTGACGGTGGCGCCGCCGAAGGCCGGAGCAGTGAACAGGAGGGTGGTGGCGAGGGCGGCAAGGACGGCCAGCCAGCGGTTGAGCTTCATGCTATTGCTCCTCCTGCGGTGCCGGTGCCGAGTGCGACAGGACGACGGCGGTGGCCTTCTCCTCGCCCTTGACGCACTCGTGGCTCAGGGAGCCATCGGGATTGACGCTCACCACCGAGAACTCGTGCAGGGCCGGATCGAGCTCGGCGGAGATCATGCCGTTGGCGTGCTCCACGATGGTGTGGGCTCGGCCGACCCGGTTCTCGAAGTTCTGGCGCAGGGCGGCCATGGCATCGCGCAGGCGCGCCGCCTCTTCCGGCGTCGGCTGACGCAGCTCTCCGGTCTCCGGATCGATGTGGGCGATCATGCCGGAGGCGGAAAAAGTCGATGGCGTGGCGAGCTTCGTCGGCGGCGGGGTTTCCGCCTCCGGTGCCTTCTCGGCCGCCAGCGGCAGGGCGAGCAGGGCCAAGACGGCGATCAGTCCGAGAATCGCTTTCGAGAGGCCATTCGAAAGTCGCATGGGTTGTCCTCCTTTGGAACGAGGTTGACTCCACGAGGGAGGTGGGACGGAGCACGCGCTCCGCGAGTGATAGACGATTTCCTGAAGAAATCGAAGATAAGGAATACTTGAATACAGGCTACGAAGCGATTAGGTGCTTGTCAAGCTGTGCAGCTATCGGAAATCTTCGACATCACCTATCGGCGCTGTCTGGTAGTGGCGCAAGCCTCCGTCGCGCTGTAACTTTTCGCTACCGCTCCCGTTGTTGGCGGTGGGATGGTCGAGAGCGAGGACATGGTCTACGACGACTACCGGCGCCGGGTGTTCAGTCTCGCCTTTTACACCCTGGCGAGCCGTGAGGAGGCCGAAGAGGTGACCCAGGACGTGCTGGTGCGCTTCTGGCGACGGGGCCGCGAGATCGAGCCCCAGGGCCGCTTGCCTTGGATCTTGCGGGTGACTCGCAATGCCTGTATCGATCTCCTGCGCCATCGTCGGGTCGGAGGCGAGAAAGTCCCGCTCGAAACGGAGGAGGGCGGCGAACGGCTGCGAGCTCCGCAGGCGGATCCCGAAGCGGTGACCCGCAACAAGGGGCTGCGCCGGGAGCTGCGGACCGCCTTGGCCGAGCTCGACGAGCCCTACCGAAGCGCCGTCATTCTGCGTGAGGTGCAGGGGTTGTCCTACCAGGAGATCAGTGCCGCCCTCGGCCAGCCCTTGAACACCGTCAAGGTCCACATCCACCGCGGTCGCCGCCGTCTGCGCGAGCGCCTGAGGGAGGTCTATGCTGATGTCACCGCATGAATCCGGGGGAACCTGTTCTCCTTGGGACGAGCAGATCGAGGCATTCGTCGACGGTGAGCTCGACGACGACCGGGAGCTGCTGCTGCGGGCCCATCTGGTGGGCTGCCGCCGCTGTCGTCGCGAAGTGGCCTTGGCCGGGGAGCTGCAGCGCGAGCTGCGCCGGCTGCCCATGCTCGACCTACCGGCGACGGTACGAACGCAGGTGCCGTCGCCGGTGCCGGTGACGCGGGCGACCCCGCAGGTTCGGCCTTGGTTGCCCTGGGCGGCGGGATTGGCGGCACTGCTCGCCTTGATGGTCGGCCTCGAGCGGCCGCCGGCGACGCCGACGGCGGTCGAGGTGGCGCGCGCCGAGCACGAGGCCCGATTGGCCTTCGCCTATATCGCCGAGGCCGGGCGGAAGACCGGTCGCGAGCTGCGCGACGGGGTGATTCGGGAACGGGTGGTGGCACCCGTGCGAGAGGGCTGGCGTCGCGCCTTGCCGCCGCCGGAAGCTGAAGAGGAGATCTGACCATGGGCAAGAAAATCGCGATCCTCGGCATCGCCCTGCTGCTGACCGGGGCCTTCACCCTGGCCGCCCAGGAGCCGATCCTCGAAGAACATCCCGGCTACGTTCCGCTGGATGAGCTCGCGCTCATGCCGCGCGACACCCTGAGTCTCGAGATCAACCTGACGGGACCGCTCCTCGCCCTGGTCGCCGGGGCGACCAGACAAGAAGATCCCGAGTTTTCGGACATGGTCGCGGGTCTGCTGGCGATTCGGGTCCACGTCGGACCGATCGCCGACGGCGTCGGTCGGCGGGTCGATCGGGCCAGGGAGTGGCTCGACGACAACGGTTGGCAGGCGATCGTTCGAATGCGCGACGGCAGGGACCAGACCTACATCTATCTCAAGCAGGACGGCAAGGATTTTGTCGGCTTGACCTTGGTGGCTGCAGGCGAGGACGACGAGGCGGTGCTGGTGAACGTCGTCGGCCGGGTCGATCCGCAGCGTCTCGGTGCCCTCGCCGGGCGCTTCGACATCCCCGGTCTGGATGAGATTCCGGTCGAGGACCCGAGCTCCGAGGAGACGCCGTGAGGCGCTCGTCCTGGGCCTTCGCCGCCGGTGCCGCCTGGCTCCTCCTGCTGGTCACCGGCTGCGGCAGCGCGCCGACCGGTCCGCAGGTCGCCGCCGATCTCTTTCCGAGTGGCCACTACGAACGGGTCCAACATCTTCGTCTGGGCCCGGTGACCATGGCCCTGGTGCGAGGAGTGCTGGCCCTGGCCGAGGACGAAGGCGAGGCCTCGGGTCTGGGCCACATTCGGCGCATCGACGTTTCTTCCTATCGCGTCGCCGAGGGCGGGGGGTCGGCCACGCCGGCCTTCGAGCGCCGCCTGGCGAGCCACGGCTGGAATCTCGTCGCCCGCAGCCGCGACGGCGACGACGATGCTTGGGTCTACCTGCGGGCCGACGAGCGGGGTCGGCCGCGGCAGCTCTTCGTCATCGCTCGAGCCGGCGACGAGCTCGACGTGGTGCGCCTCGAAGGACGTTTCGACCGCCTGCTGGCGGAGCAGATGGCTCAGGACCCGGATCTGGTCCTCGAGCTCTTCGAATGAAGCGCTGGGAGGGGTGCCTCTACTGCGACTCGCCGGCGTTGTGGCGCGGCGGTCGCGGCAGGAAGCGCTGCCGATAGTCGCCGCGAAAGGCGGCCCAGAACACTCCATCGAGCTCGGTGAGGACCTGCCGCATCTCGGGGCTGAGAGCCTCGCCGCCCTCGTCGTCGGCGAGATAGCGCGGAAAATCGTGACAGACGCCGTCGAAGCAGAGCGCATACATGGCAACGTCATCCCGCCCCTCGAGGAGGGGGGCGAGCTTGGCGGCCTCGGCCAGGATCTCCTCCTTGTCGAGGCCTTCGAGGGCCGCCAGGGCCTTCCTGCCGAGCTTGAGGCGGGGCGTCGTTTCCTCGCCGTAGGTGTAGGCCGCGTGACCGTCGTCGAAAACCGTCACGCAGGTGTTCTCCTCTGCCGGGTCACCGGCGACGTATCCCACCACCAGCCATTCTTTGGCGTCTTCGGCGGTAGCGAGCGGGCCGATGAGGATCGACAACAGGGCGACGGCTGGCAGGATCGTGCGAATCATGACGGCGTTCTCCGAGGTTCTAGGGGAGACGCCATTGTAACGCGAGCGGCGCCGGCGACGGGACCTGGCCTGGCCGCGACCAGGGCCCGTCGCCGCTGGGGCTCAGACGGCCGGTGCGAGACTCCCGGTCGGCTCCTGGCGCGGCCAGAAGGCCCACCAGGTGTAGATCGCCAGCGCCGTGCCGAAGGGCGGATTGAAGAAGTGGGCGACGGCGACGATCATCGCCAGGGTCGGTGCCCAGGGACGTTCCGCGAGCAAGGCGAAGCCGGCGATCAGGGTCGGGATTCCGAAGAAGGCGAGGCCGAGGGCGATCAGGGTGCCGACTCCGGCGGTGATGGCGAAGGCCGTGGCGTCGCCGGAGATCAGGCCGGCGCCGACGGTGGCGACGAATATCAGCAGCGCCGGCAGCAACAACATCAGGCCAGCGACAACGTAGAAGATACCGAGAATCGGGGTGTGCTTGTTCATGTTGCTTCCTCCTTCCGACCCACCCTACGGGAGTCCATGGCGCCAGGTTCCAGACCGCGGTCGAGTTGTCGGGGCCCTGCTATTCTTTCGCCATGGTCGGCGTCGCTACAGGCGCCGGTCCGGGTTGCCGCAGGATTGCGACGCCGCCCCTCCATGATCCGCGAACCGGCGGTTCTGCCGCCATCGCCGCATCTTCGATGAGGCGTCTCTCCGCCGCGAGGTAGCGCTCGACGTGTCGTCCGACAAAAAACCCTTCCACGATCTGATGGACTTGCCCTTGGGGGGCGACGAGGCCGACGCAGCTCCGGAGCCGGCCCCGGCCGCGACCCGTCCGCCGGTGGTGGCGCCTCGCGGTCCTTCCCCTTCGCACCGCCGTCGCTGGGGCCGTGTCCTTTGGCCCCTCGCGCTGCTGCTGCTGATCCTCGGTGCGGTGGCCTTCTATCGCTGGGGACCTTGGGGAGGGGCCGGCCTGCTGCGCGCCGACAGCGCGCTCCTCGAGCTCGGCGAGGTGGCCGTCGGCCAGCGGGGCGAAGGGCAGACGGTCAGTTTGCGCAACGACGGTGGGCGCGCCGTCGCCGTGGCCTCCGTCGCGAGCGCCAGCGACGAGTTCGTGATCGATGGCGACGGCTGTTCCGGAAGCCGTCTTGCGGCCCAGCAGGAATGTCGCTTCGAGGTCTCCCTGCGGCCGCGGGAGGCGGGCCAACGTCAGGCGCTGGTCGAGATCACCGGCAGCGCCGCCAACAGCCCCCTTTCCTTGGCCGTCGTCGGCACCGGCGTCGCACCGCGAATCGGCGTCGAGCCGGCGCGGGTCGACTTCGGGGTGGTGGCGGTGGGAACGACCGCGGCGCCGGTGCGCGTCACCCTGAGCAATCGTGGCGTCGGTGATCTCGAGGTGCAGTCGGTGCTGCTCGAAGGCACCGCCGCCGGTGAGTTCGGCCTCGCCGACCGGGATTGCCGCGGCCGTACCCTGGCGGCGGGCGAGGTCTGCGCCCTCGAGGTTTCCTTGTCACCACGTATCGCAGGTCCCCTGCGGGCGAGCCTACGGGTGACCAGTAACGCCGTCGAGGCGCCGCCCTTGATCTGGCTCCAGGGCTCCGCCGAAGCGGCGGGAGGGCTGCGCTTCTCGAGCGACGAGGTCGACTTCGGAAACACCACCATCGGCGGCGGCGCGGTGAGCCGCGAGGTGCGCCTGATCCAGGGCGGTCGGCAGGCGGTGACGATCGCCGCGGTCCGTCTGGCCACTGCCGGCGACGCCTTCTCCCTGACCCAGGACGAGTGCAGTGGGCGGACCCTCGAACCGGCCGATGCCTGTGTTGTGATGGTGGCTTTCGAGCCGGACGAGGCGGGGGATGCCGCGACTCCTCTGCGGGTGTCGATCGACGAGCGCTCGGAGGGTCCTTGGCTACCGCTCAAGGGCCGCGGTGTAGCGGCTTTGGTCACCGTGTCGCCGGCCGAGCTCGACTTTGGCGAGACCGCCATCGGGGGTGCTGCCGAGGCGCAGTCGGTCGAGCTCCGCAATGGCGGCGAGGCAGCGGTGAGCCTGGCGCTGACGTTGGGCGGTGACGACCGTGGAGCCTTCGCCCTCGCGGAGGACGGTTGTAGCGGACGTACCCTGGAGCCGGCGGAGAGCTGCCGCCTCGCGGTGCGCTTCGAACCGCGGGCGGAGGGACTCCAGCGGTCCGTCTTGAAGGCGCTGGAGGCGATGCCGGGGACGCCTCTCGAGCTGCCCCTGCGCGGCGTCGGTGCGGCTCCCTCGCTGGGTCTGACGCCGGATCCGCTGAGCTTCGGAGAAGTCCTCGTGGGACAGCGGCGAGAGCTTGCGGTTCGCTTGTCGAACCTCGGCCGCGCCGCCCTCGAAGTGCGCTCGACACGGCTCCGCGGCGCGGGCTTCGAGGAGGTCGGCAGCGACTGTCCGTCGGTGTTGCCTGCGGGGCAGTCCTGCCGCCTTCGGATGGCCTTCGAAGGGCGCCGCGAAGGCCTCGCCTCAGGGTCCCTGGAAGTCGTCACCAACGCCGGGGCGCCGCGGCGCCTGGCCCTCTCCGCCGAAGTCCTCCGACCCCCGGAGCCGGAGCTCGAGGTCTTTCCTCGACGACTCGACGCCGGTGCCGTCGGGGTGGGGCAGCGCGGGGCGATCCGCGATCTCGAGATTCGCAATCCCGGCAGCGGCCGGCTGGTGATCTCGGACCTGCGCCTCGAAGGTCCCCAGGCCTCCGAGTTCCGGCTCGTGCCGGGGTCCTGTGCCGGTGCCGCCTTTCTTGCGCCGGGTGCCGACTGCACCGTCGGCATCCGCTTCCTACCCACCGCGGCCGGCCGCCGGACGGCCTCCCTGAGGGTGGTGAGCAACGCCGGATCGGATGTCCTCGTGAGCCTGGTCGGTAGCGGCGGCTGATCGGCGCGCCGGTGGTGGTGGGGTCAGCGGTGGTGGGGTCAGGGACGGTGGCGGGAACGCTCCACCAGGAACCATAGGAAGGCCGCGAGGGCTCCCAGCAGGACGGCGCCGCCGACGATCGTGGTGAAGACCGCCAAGGCCCCGACGACCAGAGTCTTGGCGGGCATAGTTTCACCCTCGCCCTCTTCTTCGGAGATCCACAGGCGATAGCCGAGGGAGTCGTAGAAGCGGTCGAGGTCCTTCTCGTAGGTCGCGATTTCGGAGCCCTCGACCTGCGCCGAGACGGTTTCGAGGTGGTAGTCGAGACGCAGTCCGTTGGCGAGGCGCAGCGACGAAACGCTGAAGCGAAACCAGGGATTCGAAATTTCCTCGGCAATTGGCTCGAGGTCTCCGGAGGCGCCGATGAGGACGACATGCTCCTCCAGGTGGAGGGGGTGCGGCAAGTCGACCTCGGAGGCCCCTTCCGAGTAGGAGAGCTGGGTTTGGGCGACCAGCGGCAGGGCCTCGAAGAAGTACTGATCCGGGTCGTCGCGAGTGACCTCGTAATGCTCGCGGACGAAGATTCGGTTGGCCGAGCGGTCGTCCGTCAGCTCGAGATCGGCGCGAGGGCTGACGCGGTGCGGAGAGCGGTTGTAGAACTCGAGGTAGTTCTCTTGAATCTGCTGTCGGGAGGAGGAGGCGAGCTGGCGGCGGAGGCCCTCCGCATGGACGCCCTGGTGGGCGGTTTCGATGACCACCGTCGAGCTGCCTTCGCCGTGCTGAATGGTGTAGCGGTAGGTCGAGTCGATGCGGCCCCCCGGGGGCGGCGGGATCTCGCTCAAGGCGGTGGTGTCGGGACGAACTTCGAGGACTCGGCCGAAGGACGGGTGGTGGATGTCCGCCGCCTTCTGCCCGCCCTGGTGGGTGAGGGTCGGATCGATGAAGATCCGCTCGCCCGCGACTTCCGCCGTCACGATGGCATGGTCGAAGGCCGCCGGTGAGGGCACCTGATGCCGAATGGCGGCGCGCCGCTCGCTGTGTACCAGGGCCGGCCAGGCGGCAATCTCGAGGTCGTCGAGCAGGGAGATCAGTAGCGCCGTCTTGTCCTTGCAGTCGCCGTAGCGGCGGCGCAAAATTTCGGGGGTTGCGTAGGGCTCCTGGGAGTGGTTGCCGAGGGCGAGAGCGAGGTAGCGAATCTCGTCCTGAACCCAGTTCCGCGCTGCCACCAGGCGAGCGCCCGGCGTGGCGTGGAGCTGGCGGATCTCGTCGGCCAGGCGGCGGAGCTCCGCAGGCCTTTCCCGCGAGCGATAGAGCGGCGCGGCCCAACGCGCCACCGCCTGCCAGTCGGCGAACTCGGAGACCTCGAGCATCGGGACGTCCGACATGCTGAACCACCAGTCCTCGGAAGCTTCGAGGTCCTGGCCCTGCCAGCGGATGTCCTGGGACGAGAGCTCCCCGACCTGGGCGACCTGCCTGGGCGCCGCCTCCGCGGCGTCGGCCTTCGGATCGAAGACTTGCCAACGCAGCGGCCGTCCCTCGGCGCCATGGACGTGAACCCGAAATTCGTCGATCGGCAGGTGGAAGCGCAGCGGCAGCCGTTCGAAGAACTTGCCGCCGAAGACCGGGTTCTGGCCAAAGATGGTGTAGGCGAGACGCAGCGTGTCCAGCGGTCGCAGGTCGTCCACCAGGATGACCAGGAGGTGGCGTTGGTCCAGGATCTGGTGGCGTAGGTCGTCTTCGCGCTGGATCACCGCCAGGCGACTGCCGGCGAGACGGTCGTCCCATCGCCCCTGACGCAGGACCTCGAGGCGGTGCAGCTCGATGCGTTGGTAGCTGGGCTGGAAGGCGACTTCCCAGGAACCCCAGACGTCGACATCGCCGTCACTGGCGAGATGGATCTGGCGATCGATGTAGGACTCGACGGAGCCGGCCGCCGGCAGGTGGATCTGTCGGTCGATGAGGCGCAGACGACTTTCACCGGTCGCTTGGTCGGTCCCTGCGTCGGTTACGGGCGCCGGTACTTCCACCCACGGCGGCGGTGGGCCCCGGCGGACCGCCGGGTGGGGCGAGGTGGTGGCGCTGGCGGCGGTGGCGAGGAGGACGAAGAGGGCTAGCCCGACTCTCTCTCGAGGCCTCCCGGCGAGAGATCGCAGACCGCCGAAGATGCAAGCCAGCCGGCGGCGCCGCGACCCAGTCGTACTGGACCTACCGCGAGCAGTGCAGCCGGCGGATAACGCAGCAGATTCAGTGATAGCCGACCTGGCAGCGGAAATCCGACGAGTGAGTCGGCCTAGAACCGCGCCAGGGCTTCTCGCCACAGGGCCTCGTAGGCCAGGGCGGGCTCGCAGCGGGGGGCGTAGGCCCCCAGGGGAGCGCGGTGAATGCCCATCCGCTCGACCAGCGTCGAGAACGGAATGGCGGTGCGCAGAAAGCGTTTGTCGGCGTTGGCGACGATCTCGCGATGGAGCGACTTGCGGCGGTCGACCATCGAGAAGAAGGGCATCAGCCGCAGGCGCTTGGGGCCCTTCTTGCGCAGGTGGTTGGCGAGCTGCTCGAGGGTGCGCAGGGAGAGCGGCGTCGGAATCGTCGGCACCAGCAGGGCATCGGCGGCCACGAAGATGCTCTCGGAGGTGCGCGAGATGCTCGGGGCACAGTCGAGGATCAGGTGATCGTACTCGTCCGCCAGCGGCTCGAGCAGGCGGGCGAGCTGGCGCGCCGGTTTGCTGGTGCTCTCGAGGGCCGCATCCATCTTGCGGTAGGAGAAGTCGCCCGGCAGGAGGTCGAGCCCCAGGAAGTCGGTGCCCCGAATCAGGGGGTCGATCTCGGTCTTGCCGCGGACCAGCTTCTTGCCTCCTCCCTTCACCTTGGCGGCGATGCGGAAGTAGAAGGTGCTGGCGGCCTGGGGATCGAGGTCCCAGATCAGCGTTCGGGCGCCGCCGTTTGCGGACTGCCAGGCCAGGTTGACCGCCGCCGCGGTCTTGCCGACGCCGCCCTTGATGCTGTAGCAGGCGAAGATCTTCATTTCGCCCCCCGTCCTTCGAAGCGACGAAAGATTTCGTCGAGGCGTGGTGAGTCGAGGTCCGCGAAGCGCTCCGCAAAGCGCTGACGCTCGCCTTCGGCGCGGGCCGCGAGATGCTCGATCAGTCGGCCGGTGGCCATCAGGGCGTTGGCATCGTCGAGCTCGGCGGCGAGCTCGGCGATGGCCTGCTGGTGGACGCACAGGTCGTTGAAATCGCCGAGAACGTCCTGCAGCCCTTTGAGGGCGCGCAGGACTCGCTTCATGTCACTCGCCGGGAAGAGGCTGCGGAAGAGCTCGAGGAGGTAGCGCAGCTTCTTGCCGTCGATGCGCAGCCGATGGAGGGCCTCGTCGGGCGATTCGTCGCTGATCGCCCGTCCCTTGCGAAGCAGCCGCTTGCGCGCCTTGCGGAGCAGGCGACCGGCGGTCTCGCGGACCTCGAGACTGGCCGTTTCGGGCTCTTTCCGGGGCTCCTCGCAGAAGTCCTGCCAGCGCTCGAGAAGGGCCTCGAAGCGTTGCGACCGAAGCGCCCGGGCGAGTCGCTTTTGCTCCTGCCGCCGGCGCTTGGCGAGGAGCTCGAGGAGGGGATCGAGCTGACCTTGGACAGGCGCCGACAGGGGGGCTCGGTAGTCGTCGAGCTTGAGCAGGTAGACGTCGAGGTCGCGGGTTGGGCCGGTGACTCCGCCCAGCCATTTGAGCTCGGCGGCGAGGCGCTGGCGCGGCCTTTTCGGGAGATAGTCGCGCAGCAGGCTCAGGATCGACCGCGCGCGCCGCACCGCCACCCGCAGGTCGTGGAGAAACTCCGAGTCGAGATCGCGCACGGTGCCGTCGCGATGGATCCGCACGATCTCGAGCAGCCGGCCGAGGGCCTGGCGAATCGCCTCGCCGGTGTCGTCCGAGGCGCCGAATCGCGGTCGAAACTCGGAGGGGTCGACTCCGACCGGCCGGCCGGCGGCGGCACAGGCCCGTTCGAGCTCGCCGTCGTGCGTCTCGGAGACCCCCTCGAGGCCGGCGAGAAGGGCTCGCAGGGTCGCCGCGGCAGCGCCGTAACCCTTGACCGGCTCGAGGCGCAGGAGGGAGGTGGCGGCGTCCTTGGGGTCGTACTCGGCGAGACTCAGGCGAGCGACGATCTTGCGCCGCTTGTCGAGCACCTCGAGGTGACGGACTCGCCCTTGAATCTCGGCGATCGGCAACAGGCTCCGGATGCCCACGACGGTGGCCAGGCCGGCGGCGATGGGACCGGCCGGCAGGGTGTCAGCGAAGGTCGGCAGGCGCTCGCAACTGGCGCTTGCCCGGGGCCCCCGGCCGCGCTCGCTCCAGGTGAGCTCCCAACCCTTGCCGCGGCGGCTGGCGGCGAGCAGGGCGCCCTTGCGATAGAGGCTGCCGTCGAAGGTGTCGAGGAAGGTCCGCCGCTGACGGGTGGTCTTGCCGTGGCGCAGCTCGAGGTTGGCCTCCAGGGCTGCCACCAGAGCGGCTGGATCCTCGACCAGGTAGCGACTGAGTGCTTCCGGGCGCGCCTTCGCCATGGCGTCAGTCGTCTTTCCGATCGCCGAAGAAGTCGCCCAGCGAGCCCAGGCCGCCGGTCGAACGCGGCAGCGAGGCGCTGTCGGCCTCGTCGGCGCCGCCGTCGTGACCCGGACCGCCATCGAGGGTCAGGGCGATTCGTCGGCGCTCGCTGTCGACGGACAGCACCCGCACCTCGACCGACTGGCCGAGCTCGAGCACCTCCCGGGCGTGGCTCAAGCGCCTGCCCGAGCCGAGCTCGCTGACGTGCAGGAGGCCGGTCAAGCCGGGGGCGATCTCGACGAAGGCTCCGAAGCTCTCGAGGCGGAGGACGATGCCGGACTGGATGGCGCCGGGCAGGAAGCGGTCGCCGGCGTCGTCCCAGGGGTCGGCCTCGAGGGAACGGCGCGACAGCGAGATGCGCTCCCCCTTGCCGTCCTTTCCGGGCTCGATCTTGAGCACCTCGACCTGCAACTGCTGACCGACGGTGAGCTCCTCCTTGGGATGCTCCAGTCGGCGGTGGCTGATCTGGCTGATGTGCAGCAGGCCCTCGAGGCCGCCGAGATCGACGAACGCTCCATAGCTGGTCAGCGAAGTGACGGTGCCATCGAGCACCGCGCCGACGGCCAGCTTGGCGCGCGTTTCCTCGGCCTTGGCCGCCGCCGCCTCGGCGAGCAGGGCGCGCCGCGACAGGACGATGTTGGGCCGTCCCCGGCCGCTGTCCTCGAACTTCGTGATCTTGAACTCGAGACTGCGACCGATGTACTCGCTGGGATCTTCGACGAAGCGCACATCGAGCTGCGAGATGGGGCAGAAGGCCCGCTGGCCGGCGACCTCCACCTCGACGCCGCCCTTGTTGCGCTCGTCGACCCGGCCGATCACCGTCAGGCCGCCTTGGGCGGCCTGGCGCAGCTCTTCGAGGGCGGCCTCGCCACCACGAATGCGGCCGGCCTTGACCTTGAGGACGAAGCAGCCGCTGTCGTCGACGCCGGTGATGGTGCCGGTGACCTCGTCGCCTTCGGCGTAGTCGAGGGCGCCGTCCTCGTCGAAGAGCTCTTCGAGGGCGACGATCGCCTCGCTCTTGCCGCCGAGCTCGACGAAGGCCGACTCGCGGCCGATGGAGAGCAGGGTACCGGTGACCTTGTCGCCGCGCTGGGGCCCCTTCGCCTTCTTGCCGGTGCCCTTCTGGCTGCGCTCGAACTCCGCCAGGATGGCACCAAAGTCCTGACCTTCTTCGTCTCCCGGTGGGCTCACGAGCCCGCCTCCTGGTTGCGGCCGAGGGCGCTGACGATTGCGAACTCCTGCTCCGTCACCGGTTGAATCGACAACCGCTGACCGCGGCGGATGACCAGCATCTCTTCCAGCCCCTCGGTCTGCTTGAGGGTGGCCAGCGCCACGGTGGCGGGGAATTTCTCGACGAAGGCGATGTCGACCATGATCCAGGTCGGGCTCTCGGGATCGCTCTTGGCGTCGAAGTACTTGTGGTCGGGGTCGAAGGCGAAGGAATCGGGATAGCCCTCGCGGCTGACCTCGGCGAGCCCGACGACGCCGGAGGGCTTCGAGTTGGAGGCGTAGAACAGCACGCCATCGCCGAGGCGCATCTTGTCGCGCATGAAGTTGCGCGCTTGGTAGTTGCGCACCCCTTCCCAGGTGGTGGTGCCGTCCCTCGCCAGGTCGTCGATGGAGTAGGCCTCCGGTTCGACCTTCATCAGCCAGTACTGTTTGTCGTCGGACATCTTGGTCACCTCGCCCTCTTCGGCCTCTGGAAACGCCCTCCCCGGACGTCCGTGGCGAAGCCTAGCAGGCGAATCCTCGCCTTTCCAGGGGGCCCGCGGCCCTCCCTCGGTCGCCACCTGCTCTCCCGCAATCGACCGCCGCCGGCGGGTCGGCGCTGCTACCCTGGAGGGGTGCGAAAGCTCCTTCTCCTGGCGATCCTGTGGGCGCTTCCGGGAACGATCGGTCCGGCAACCTTCGACCCGGCGGCCGCGGCCGCCGATCGGCCGACCTCGGCGCAGCTGCGCGCCGCCCTCGAGGAATCCCTCGGTCGGGCCGCCGAGGCAGGCTGGCGCGGTGAGGTGCTGAGCGAGGGCGATCTCTGGCGCTGGGAGGTGACCACCGGGGCGGACGGAGCGTACCGCTTCGCCCTCGAGCAACCCGATGGCGAGCGAGTGGTGCTGTGGCGCGACGATGCCGGCGCCTATCGCTGGTCCTCGGTGGACGACCGGCAGGACTCGGTCTCGTCGTTGTCGGCGGCGCTCCAGCGCCTCGATGCCGCCGCCGGGCCCGATCTCTTTCTGCTGCCGGCCTGGCTCGCCGACGGCAGCGAGGCGCTCCAGCCGCCAGAGGCGGCGACCGTCGATGGTCCCGAAGACTGTGCCGTGGGGGAGTGCTGGATTCTCACCTGGGGACGTCTGGCGGGGGATCTCGAAACGCGCCTGTGGATCGGCGTCGCGGACCAGCAGCTTGAGAAGATCGAGGTTGCCCGCTTCGGCACCGGCAGCGCCCCGCGGCGCTGGCTGGTGAGCTGGCGATCCGGCGAAGGGACGATCGAGGGTCCGGCCTTCGTGCCGCCGACGGCAGCCTTCGGCGAGACCGTCGAGGTGGCTCTGCGGAGCCTGGCGGTGCGGGTCGTCGATTCGCGCGGCGTCGCGCTCGAAAACCTCGCCCCGGAGCACTTCGAGGTCACCACCGGCCGGCGTCGCGAGCGCCAAAACCTGCCGGTGGTGGCGGTCGATTGGATCGCGTCCTCCCCTCCTGGCAGGGCCGCGGACGCAACCCCGCCCTCGGCGCCGCGCCGGCGCGATCTCGGCGGCGCCGACGGCGAGTCCGGAGAAGGGCAGTCGATCATCTTCTTCGTGCAGCCCGACATGCACGCCGTGCGCACCGTCGGCCATCTCCGGATCCTGCCGCAGGTCCGCGCCATGCTCGATCTGCTGCCGGCGGCGGATCGCGCCGCGGTGGTTTCCTTCGACTCCCACCTCAAGCTGTGGCAGGACCTGACCCACGACCGCAGTGCTGTGTTCGACGCCGTCGAGCGCTCGGTGCGCTTCAGCGCCAAGCCGTCCGGTCGCAGGACCACCGGCCCCGGTCTCGCAGACCACTGGGATCGCCAGGCGGCCCTCGATGCGGCACGCCCGGAGACTGCCCTGCGGTTGGTGGCCGAGGCCCTGGAGGCGCTGCCCGGCGAGAAGGCGATGGTCTACCTCGGTTGGAGCCTGGGCCGCTTCGATGGCCGCGGCGTCAGCATGGGACAGGATTACGGTCCGGCTGTCCAAGCCCTCGAACGCGCCCGCACCACGGTCTTCGTGCTCGACATCACCGACGCCGACTTCCACACCCTCGAGGTCGGTCTGCAGCGGGTCGCCGCCGACACCGGCGGAACCTATGAGCGCACCCACATCTTCACCGGCCAGGTGGTGCGGCGGCTGGCGCGAACCCTCGCCGGCTTCTACCGCCTCAGCATCCAGACGGACGAGCTGCCGGCGGACGTCGAGGTCCGGCTGGTGGGAGTGGAAGGTCGTGTTCTGGTGCGCCCCGGCGCTGGCTGATCGCCGCGCTGCGGTAGGCATTGCCGCGCCTTGACGAAGCTCGTCGCCTGTGGCATTTTGATGCCCTCACAGGGCCGGAAGACGATTCCGGCGAGGGCATTGAAAGGAGCCGAGTCATGGGCACGATCTTCTTCACCGGGTTTCCTGGGTTTCTTGGCGCGAGCCTGCTGCCGCGAGTGGTGGCGCGGGATCCGGAGGCGAAGGCGGTCTGCCTGATTCAGGCGAAGTTCGCCGACCTGGCGGCCGAGAAGGTGGCCGAGATCGAGGCCGTCGATGAGGCTCTCGCCGGCCGCATCGAGCTGATCGAAGGGGATATCACCCGCTCCGATCTGGGTCTCGACAAGGCCACCCTGAAGCGCCTTGCCGGCGAAGTTCGGGAGATCTACCACCTCGCCGCCGTCTACGACCTCAGCGTGCGCCGGGAGGTCGGCATGCGAGTCAACGTCGATGGCACTCTCTACGTGCTCGACTTCGCCGAGGGCTGCTCTGGCCTCGAGCGGCTCCATTACGTCAGCACCTGCTACGTCTCCGGCCGCTACGCCGGGATCTATTCGGAGCGCAATCTCGACAAAGGCCAGAAATTCAACAACTTCTACGAGGAAACCAAGTTCCTCGCCGAGGTCGAAGTGCAGGAGCGCATGGCCGGCGGACTGCCGGCGACGGTCTATCGTCCCGCCATCGTGGTTGGTGACAGCCGCACCGGCGAGACCCAGAAGTTCGACGGCCCCTACTACGCCATGCGCTGGGTGATGCGCCAGCCCTGGCTGGCGGTGCTGCCGGTGGTCGGTGACCCCAACCGGACGCGGGTCAATCTGGTGCCCCGCGACTTCATAATCGATGCGATCACCGAGCTCAGCGGTCTCGAGGCCTCGGCCGGCAAGGTCTATCAGCTCGCCGACCCGGAGCCATTGACCGTCGACGAGCTCCTCGACGAGGTCGCCCTGGCCACCCGCCGCAAGCTGGTCCGCCTGCCGCTGCCGCTGTTCGCCGCCAAGGCGGCGATCGACTATGCGCCCTTGGTCGGCCGCATCCTGCAGATTCCATCGAGCTCGGTGGACTACTTCGTCCACCCGACCCACTACACCTCGACCCAGACCCGCGCCGATCTCGCCGACAGCGGCATCGCCGTGCCGCCTCTGCCCACTTACCTCAGCCGCCTCGTCGACTACATGCGCCGTCACCCGGAGGTCGGCTCCGACGCCATGGTCTGAGGTTGCGTATGCTCTGGGGGAGGCTGGAATCATGAAGCGATGGATCACGGCTGCCTTCGCCCTGCTGTGGCTCGGCGCGCTGGCGGCCTGTAGCTCACCCAACCGCGGGGCTTGGGGCGGGACCTTCGACGGCAGCGTGGCCGGCGTGGTGGAGTTCCGAATCAACGCCCGCGGGACCGCCCTCGAAGGGCGCCTCGAAGGCGAGACCGTCGAGGGGCAGCCCTTCGTGGCCGAAATGGAGGGGCGGATCGAGGGCAGCGCCTTCTATGCGACCTTCGAAGGGGATGGCCGGGCCGGTCTCTACCCGGTGCCCTTCAAGGGCTTCATGAAGGGAATTCTGGACGCCGGCCGGGGAGCCGGCGACTGGGAGGCGCAGCTCGAGGATCCGCTGGGGCGGCCCCAGGGGGGCAAGCTCATCGGGACCTGGACCGTCGAGCAGCTAGCAGGCAGCTGAAAAAGTTCGCCTTGCGGCTTTTCCAGCGCTGCTAGCTGTATTTTCGGAGAGGGGCTACGCGCCCCTGACTGCGCGTCCCGCTCCGGCTCAAGAAGCGCGGTTCTTGGGCCTCCTCTCCCGTCGCGGCGGCTGCCCCGCCGCCGGGCCCTCTCGGGCCCGGAAGCAGGTTGCCGATGAGTTTTTCAGCAACCTGCTAGCGACGCCCTGAGAGCCTGGCGGTCGGCCTCCGAATCGCCGGGCCGCAGGGCAGGGATGCCTACGGATCGATCGACTGATATAGACTACGGCTTCTCGTAGGCCTGCCTTTTCGCGCCTTCAGCCGAAGGAGCGAAAGCTTCGACCCGACCTCTCGAATTGGAGACATCATGAAGAAACTTCCCCTATTGATAGCGATTGTCTGCCTGGCCTGGGCGGTTTCCGCCTGCGCCCAGGAGGCGGCCGATACGGAGCTCGCCAAGCCGGAGTCCCTCGAGGACAAGGCGAGCTACAGCATTGGCATGAACATGGGCCGCGGGATGGCCCAGCAGGGCGTCGATCTCAACCTCGACTACCTGATCCGCGGCATCGCCGATGCCATGGCCGAGGGCGGCACGACCCTGCTGACGGACGAGGAGATGCAGACGGCGATGCAAGAGTTCCAGCAGGAGATGATCGCCAAGCAGCAGGCCAAGGCGAAGGAAGAGGCCGAGAAGAACCAGGCCGAAGGGGAAGCCTACCTGGCCGAGAACAAGGCCCGCGATGGCGTCACCGTGACCGACAGCGGCCTGCAGTACGAGGTCGTCACCGCGGGCGAAGGCGCTTCGCCGTCGGCCGACGATCGGGTTTCCGTGCACTACACCGGCACGCTGATCGACGGCACCAAGTTCGACAGCTCCCACGATCGCGGCCAGCCCGCCACGTTCCCGGTCTCGGGAGTGATCAAGGGCTGGACCGAAGCGCTGCAGCTCATGAACGTCGGCTCGAAGTACAAGCTGGCGATTCCGTCGGACCTCGCCTACGGTGAGCGCGGCAGCCCACCGCGCATCGGCCCCGGTGCGACCCTGCTGTTCGAGGTCGAGCTGCTCAGCATCGAGGGTAGCGACGGTTAGGCCATTGGCCGGTCGGTGTCTGCGGGCACCGAGGAACGAGAGGAGCCCTCGGAATTCCGAGGGCTTTTTTCATGGCCGGAGCTCTTGGTCCGGAGTGCGGCTCAGGAGCTCGGGAAGCGCTGGCTGAGCTCCTCGAGGCGGGCTTCGAGGTCGGCCACCCGCTGCTCGAGGCGCGCCAGGCGGTCGGGCTCGGGGGGCGCTCCCGGCGCCTCCGGGGCGGCCGCAGCCGTCCCCTCGGTATCGGCGACCTCCTCGTCCTCTCCCACCAGGTGCACCCAGCGACTCTCTTTCTGGCCGGGTCCCCTGGGTAGCTGGCGCACCAGCGGCTCGCGCCCGCTCGCCAGGGTGGCGAGGGTGTCGTCTACTTCGCTGACGCTGGTGAAGGCGTGCAGCCGATCGCTGCGGCCGCGCAACTCGCCGACGGTCTGCGGCCCGCGCAGCAAGAGCAGGGTGAGAACCGCCTTGGTCGGCGGTGTCAGCTGCCAGCGGCGGTCGACGGCGTGGCGCCAGCGGACGGCGCGCGCACCCTCGCTCTTCCACACCAGGACGTGCTGGAACAGGCGTTCGAGGGCGTCGCGAACCTCGCCTTCGCTGAGCCGCATCACCGGTTGGCGATTGCTCTTTTGGTTGCAGGCCTGAACCAGGGCGTTGACCGTCAGCGGGTAGTGGTCGGGGGTCGCCTGCTCCTTCTCGAGCAGGGCGCCGAGGACTCGCACCTCGCGAGCGTCGAGGCGGTGGGGAAGGCGCTCCGGGGTGGTGTCGCCGTGCATGCTGACGGTCATGGCAGAAATCGCTCCCTTTCCTGTGGGCTCGGCAGGCGGCAAGTGTCCCGCCGTCCGAACCAACGATAGCGGTTACGGGCCACCCAGCGGTAGAGCGGATCGCGCAGAAAGCGCGGCAGCAGGCGGAAGAGGGTGGCGCCGCGCCACAGGCCGCCGAGACCGACGAGCGCCCCCAAGACCGCGTCCGAGTAGGTCGAGACCCGTTCTCCGTCCTCGACCAGAATCACGCTGTCGACGCCATCCGGCAGCAGGCCCCGCTGGCGCAGGTCATCCGCCGTCGAGCCCTGTAGCGGTGCGAAGGTCAGGCGCCGGCGGCGGTCGAGACTCAGCAGGCGATCGACGGTGCCGTCGCACAGGTGGCAGTGGCCATCGAACAGGATCAGGGGGGTGGGGAGCTTGCTCATGACGAGATCTCTGTCGGGTGCCGCCGCCTGCCGTCGCCGCCGACGAGGGCCGCCGGGACTTGCGCCGAAGGCCGGCCTGAGGGATCCTCCGGCAGCGCCAACATCCTGTAACGAGGTACGAGACCGATGAACGATCTGTTTCTCAAGCTCACCCCGGAAAAAGTGCTGCAGGCGGTCGAGGCTGCCGGCATGCATTGCAACGCCGTCTGCTACCCGCTCAATTCCTTCGAGAACCGGGTTTACGAGGTCGAGCTCGAGGATCGCACTCGCATCATCGCCAAGTTCTACCGTCCGGGACGCTGGAACGAGGCCCAGATCCTCGAGGAGCATGCCTTCCTGATGGAGCTCGAGGCGGCCGAGATCTCGGTCTGCCCGGTGCGCCGGTTTCCGGACGGCTCCACCCTCAAGGAGCAGGATGGCATCTTCTACAGCCTGGCCGAGCGGCGCGGTGGGCGAGCGCCGGACGAGCTCAGCGATGCCGCCGCCGAGCGCCTCGGCATGCTGGTCGGTCGACTGCACACGGTGGCGGTCCAGAACGATGCTCCGCACCGGCTGCGCCTCGACGCCGACCACTTCATTCGCGCCAATCTCGACTGGCTCGAAGAGCACGAAACTCTGCCCGAGCGCCTGCGAGAGCGCTACTTCGGGGCGGCGCGGGAGATTGCCCAGGTGCTCGACGAGCGCCTCGTCGGAGTGCCGGTCCATCGCCTCCACGGCGACCTCCACCTCGGCAATGTGCTCGACCGCGACGGCGTGCTCAACCTCCTCGACTTCGACGACATGACCGTCGGCCCGGCGGTGCAGGACCTCTGGCTGGCCCTTCCCGGCCGCGACGACTACGCTCGTCGCCAACGCGAGGCCTTCCTCGAAGGCTACGAGCGCTTCCGCATCTTCGACCGCTCGACGCTGCGATTGATCGAGCCGCTGCGCGGCCTGCGCTTGGTCCACTATGCGGTCTGGCTGGCGCGCCGCTGGCACGATCCGATCTTTCCCGCCACCTGGCCGCAGTTCGCCGCCCCCGATTTCTGGGACCAGGAAACCGCCGACCTCGAGCTTCAGGTGCAGGAGATCCGCCGCGAGCAGGGCACCCTGCCGGCGGTCGAGGAAGAGGAACTCGGCAACAAGGACTTCTTCTGGGATTGGGAGGGCGACTAGACGAGCCCAGGAGAATCCGCCAATCGCAGGATTTTCAGCAGCCTGCTAGCCCGACCGCTTCGCCGAGAGAACCGGAGCAGAAGCCCGGACCGGATCGAACATCGCATAAACCTCCGCGCGCCGCGCGCCCACTTGCAGGGTGGATCAACAAATCACCCATTCAAGTGCGGGAGGAGGTCTCGAAACCCATGCGATGCCGGCCTTGCTTGTCCTGGATCCTACTTGCCACCCTGGTGATGGTGGCTCCGGCTGGAGCCACATCCTTCGTCGCCGTTTCGGATGACGATCTCGTCTCCGCGGCGACCCTGATCGTCAGCGGTGAAGTCGTCGCTCGCCGCTCCTGCTTGCGCGGCGATGCCCCCTGCACCGATGTCGAGATCCGTGTCGATCGGGTGCTCAAGGGTGCTCCGTTGGAGGAGCCTCTGATCGTGCGGCTCCCCGGGGGCGAACGGAACGATGGCCTCAGCCTTCACGTCTTCGGGGCGCCCAGGCTCGCTGCCGGGGAGCGGGTCCTGCTGTTTCTGGCCGCCGGTGACAGCGAGCGCTGGAATCTGCTGCACCTCGCTCTGGGCACCTTCCACGAGCGATGGGTCGAGGGCGAGCGCGCCTGGGTGCGGGACCTCGGGGAGATGGCCGAGGTGCGGACCGCGCCTCGACGAGATCTCGAGCGAGGGCCTCGCCAGGCCGACGCCTTCGTCGACTGGATCGTCGCTCGGGTCGGAGGCATCGAGACCACGGCGGACTACCTGCTGCCCCCTTCCGCAGAGCTCGAGCGGGAAAAGGGCCCGAGGAGTCATTCTGCCGCCTTCACTTTGTTCGAGAACGGTGGCTTGAACCTCCGCTGGCCGGTCTTCGACAGTCAGCAGGTGGTGTCTTGGCGGGTCCATCTCGACGGTCAGCCAGGACTGACCTTGGCTCAAACCACCGACGCCGTGGCGATCGCGGCGGCGGCCTGGAGCCAACCTCCGTCGATCGTTCGCTACGCCCTCGATGCCACGGCCACCACCACCGCGACCGGTGGTTTGACCACCTTCGACGGCGTCAACGGCTTCGTCTTCGGAGATCCCAACGACAATCCGGGTTTCGGTGCCGAGTACGATTGCGTCGCGGGAGGAGTTCTGGCCATCGGCGGTCCTTGGATCAGCACCGACACTCACGTCGTCGATGGACAGGAGTTTCGAACCATCGCCGGAGCCGATGTCGTCACCAACGTCGGGATCGAGTGCTATCTCACCAACAGCGCCATTCCGCGGCGCATGGCGGAGCAGCTATTCGCTCATGAGCTCGGTCATACCCTGGGCATCGGTCACTCGTGCGGCGATTCCGGAAGTGGCCCTTGCGATACTCCGCTCGTTGTCGGCGCCCTCATGCGAGCCGTCCTCCATCCCGACCTGCGGGGCGCCCGCCTCAATGACGACGACAGCGCGGCCTGTCTGGCGCTTTACGGTCAGCCGTGTCTCAGCCCGACGTTTTCGGATGGGTTCGAGAGCGGCAACACGTCCGCTTGGTCTGCCGCCGTGCCTTGAGGCTCTTCGCGGCCTTCGTCTGACCGCCGGGCCGGAGGAGCGGTCCGAACGGACACTTCGTGGGCCAGCGGCGCGGGGTCGCGAGCGACGTTGGTGCGGGATCGCGGGCGACGTTGGTGCGGCACCTGGGGAGCGGTTTGACACCTCCGGGGGTGGTCAGTAGGCTGCCCGCGGTTTGACGCCGAAACTTCCGGGGCTGCCACGACCATGAAGTCCTACCTCGACCTGATGCGCTTGATCCTCGACCAGGGAACGGTCAAAGGGGATCGCACCGGCACCGGCACGCTGAGCCTGTTCGGCCACCAGTTGCGCTGCGATCTGCGCCAGGGCTTTCCCCTCCTCACCACCAAGAAGGTGCATTTTCGCTCGGTGGTCTACGAGCTGCTGTGGTTCCTGCGGGGTGACACCAACGTGCGCTACCTGCAGGAGAACGGCGTCTCGATCTGGAACGAGTGGGCGGACGACAACGGTGAGCTCGGCCCGGTCTACGGCTCACAGTGGCGCGCCTGGCCGACGCCCGGCGGCGAAACCATCGACCAGATCACCGAGGTGATCGCCCAGATCCGCGCCAATCCCGACTCCCGGCGCCACCTGGTGAGCGCCTGGAACGTCGCCGAAGTGCCGCGCATGAAGCTGCCGCCCTGCCACACGCTGTTCCAATTCTGGGTCGCCGAAGGGCGACTGTCGTGCCAGCTCTACATGCGCAGCGCGGACGTCTTCCTGGGGGTGCCCTTCAACATCGCCTCCTACAGCTTGCTCACCCTGATGGTCGCCCAGGTGTGCGATCTCGAGGTCGGCGACTTCGTGCTCACCCTCGGCGATGCCCACCTCTACAGCAACCACCTCGACCAGGCCCGGCTGCAGCTCACTCGTGAGCCGCGACCGCTGCCGACGGTGACCCTCGACCCGTCGGTGGGCTCGATCTTCGACTTCGAGTACGAGCACATCACGCTCTCGGGCTATGACCCACACCCGCACATCAAGGCCGAGGTCGCCGTTTGAGGGTTTCTCTGCTGGTGGCGGTGGCCGCGAACGGAGTCATCGGTCGCGGCAACGACCTGCCGTGGCGTCTGTCGGCCGATTTGCGCCGCTTCAAGGAGCTCACCATGGGCCATCACCTGGTGATGGGGCGCAAGACCTGGGAGTCCATCGGGCGCCCCCTGCCGGGGCGGGTGATGGTGGTGATCAGCCGCTCGCGGCCGCAGGTGCCGTCGGGCGTGGTGCTGGTGGAGTCGATCCCGCAGGCCCTGGAGGTGGCTCGGCGCGCCGGTGACGACGAAGTCTTCGTCGTCGGCGGTGGCGAGATCTACCGCCAGACCCTCGAGCTGGCGGACCGCCTCTACCTGACCCGGGTGCACGCCGAAGTCGTGGGCGACGTCTGCTTTCCCGCCTGGGACGAAGACCGCTGGAAGCTGCTCTCCCGCAGCCAGGTGGCCGCCGACGAGCGCAACGACCACGCCGTCAGCTTCGAGGTCTACGAGCGCCGAGCCGAGCGCGAAGACTCGGCCGAAACCACCTCAGATTAGACCTTCGGCCCAGCGCTGCAGCTCGCCGGTGATCTCGTCGAGCACCTCGTCGTCGCTGCGGCCGGAGCGCTTCAGGACATGGAAAGAGTGGTCGGCACCGGCGCTGACGTAGAGCGCGGCGCGGTCCCCGAGGCGCCGGCAGATGGGCTCGAGGAGCTCGAGGTCGGCGAGCTTGTCGCGATCCCCCTGGAGAAACAGCATCGGCACCGTGACCTGCGCCAGGTGATCGCCCCGCTCGGTGCCCGGTCGGCCCGCCGGATGAAGCGGGAAGCCGAAGAACACCAGGCCGCGCACCGCCTCGAGAGGAGCGGCCGCGGCGGCGCGGGAGGTCATCCGGCCACCCATCGATTTGCCGCCGGCGAGTAGCGGCAGGTCGGGGCAGGTCCGGCCCGCCGCGGCGCCGGCGGGGCGCCCCCACGCCACCCGCATGGGGGGTCCGTCCCTACAGAGCCGGAACGGAGCACGCCGGGTTCTCGCCGGACCAGGTTTCGGCGGGAAGGAGTGGGCGGAGGAAGGGACGTGGGGGTGGTGTCTTTGAGTTTTGCGCTAGTTTCAACGATGTTTCAAGACACGGTACGCAGACCATAGCCGATCTTGACTTTTTTGTGTAGCCTATCCTGGACTTTTTCTGTTGCGCATCTTTCACTTTTTCATCGCCGAATGTCTGTGCGATTGGACCGCAG
>JBCCHV010000080.1 GCA_039028635.1 Acidobacteriota bacterium | reverse complement strand
GCGCGATCTCGCCGAAGAGGATCCGGCGGAGGTCGAGGCCAGCAAGTTCGGTCTCAACTTCATCAAGCTCGACGGCAATATCGGTTGCATGGTCAACGGCGCCGGGCTCGCCATGGCGACGATGGACATCATCAAGCTCTACGGCGGCGATCCGGCCAACTTCCTCGACGTCGGCGGCTCGGCGAGCCAGGAGGCGGTCAAGAACGCTTTCCGCATCCTGGTCTCCGATCCCGAAGTCAAGGCCGTGCTGGTCAATATTTTCGGCGGCATCGCGCGCACCGACCGCATCGCCTCCGGCGTGGTCGGCGCGATCCAAGAGCTCGGCAACGTGTCGATTCCGGTGGTGGTCCGCCTGGAAGGCACCAACGTCGAGCAAGGCCGCAAGATCTTGCACGAGGCGGATTTCGACTTCATCGTGGCCGACCAGATGGCCGACGCCGCCGAGAAGGCCGTGGCGGCGGCGCGAGGGGAGGGCTAACCATGGCGATTTGGGTCAACAACGACACCCGTTTGTTGGTGCAGGGCATCACCGGCAAGGAGGGCGAGTTCCACGCCCTCGGCTGCCGCGACTACGGCACCCAGGTGGTGGCCGGCGTGACGCCCGGCAAGGGCGGTCAGACCGTCGAAGGGATTCCGGTGTTCGACACCGTCGACGAAGCGCGCCGCGCAACCGGCGCCAATGCCACCATGATCTTCGTGCCGCCGCCGTTCGCGGCCGATGCGGTGATGGAAGCGGCGGCCGCCGGCATCGAGCTGACGGTGTGCATCACCGAGGGCATCCCGGCGTCCGACATGCTGACCGTGAAGCGCTTCCTGCGCGATCACCCGACGCGTCTCATCGGCCCCAACTGCCCGGGCGTGATCTCGCCGGGGATGGCCAAGATCGGCATCATGCCGGGCCACATCCACCAGGCCGGCAAGGTCGGGGTGGTCAGCCGATCCGGCACCCTCACCTACGAGGCCGTCTGGCAGCTCTCCAACCTCGGTCTCGGCCAGTCGACCTGCGTCGGCATCGGTGGGGATCCGGTGGTGGGAACCACCTTCATCGACGTCCTGGCCGCCTTCAAGGACGATCCGGAGACGGAGGCGGTGATCATGATCGGTGAGATCGGTGGCGACGCCGAGGAGCGTGCCGCCGCCTGGGTGCAGGCGAACTTCGATCGCCCGGTCGTCGGCTTCATCGCCGGCCGCACGGCTCCTCCGGGACGTCGCATGGGGCACGCCGGGGCGATCATCGCCGGCGGTAAGGGCACCGCGTCGGAAAAGATGAAGGCCCTCTCCGCGGCCGGCATCCACGTTTGCGAGTCGCCGGCGGACCTCGGTTCGACGGTGGCGGCGGCCCTCGGTCGCTGAACCTCACAACCCTCGACGGGGCCGCCGAAAAGGGGCGGCCTCGACCTCCTTCTCGGCAGCACGGTGGCGGTGGCGTTCGAGCCACCGCTGTGTTCGCCGAGACCGGCGCCGAAGGCGCTCGTTGATTCTAGAAACGTCAGTTCCCGGAAAGGGTAGGAACGATGGAAACCACTCTCACGATTCTCAAGCCCGATAGTGTCGCCGCCGGCAACGCCGGCAAGATCTTGGCCCACCTCGAGGCCGAAGGCTTCGTGCTGCGCGGCCTGAAGGTGATCCACCTCAGCCAGGCTCAGGCCGAAGCCTTTTACGAGGTGCACAAGGAGCGGCCGTTCTTCGGCAGCCTGGTGGAGTTCATGACCAGCGGTCCGTGCATCCCGGCGGTGCTCGAGCGCGACAACGCGATTGCGCATCTGCGCCAGGTGATGGGCGCCACCGACGTATCGAAGGCCGAGGCCGGCACCATCCGCGCCCTCTACGGCACCTCGATCGAGAAGAACGCCATCCACGGCAGCGACTCGCCCGAGAACGCCGCTCTCGAAACCGCCTTCTTCTTCTCCCGCGCCGACCGCATCGCCGCGATCTGAGCGCTCGGCCGAGCCCGCGAGGCTCGACAACGCCCGGTGGCCCTCGCTGGCTACCGGGCGTTTTTCTTTTTGCAGGAATTCGCGGACTGGTAGGCTCGGACCCAGAATCAGGAAAGATTCAAATCAGGGTTCAACCATTCGGGCGTTGAAGTAGTGCCTCGCACGGCGAACATCGCCGGCCATGTCCGTTTTTCTGGGAAAGACGGCTGGAGGATTCGACCATGGGCAAGCTCGAAGTGAAGAAGATCATCCGTCGCTGTGTCAGCCGCTGGGCCGATACGGAGGCGCGTCAGACCGACGTCTTGTCGGTGCTCAAGAACGTCACGGCCGCCAGCAAGCGGTCTCTGGCCCGCGAAATCAACGACCATGCCGATCTCAAGGCCTGCAAGCCGGTGATCGCGGAGGACCAGATCCGTGGTGCCATGAAGGTGACGGAGCTCGGCGAGCGGGTGTGGGACAACGAGCCGGAATGCCTCGCCGCTCTGCCGTAACCATCGCGGCGCTGGTAGTGGCTTCCCTGGGCCTCTCCACGGGGAGAGCCTGGGCAGCCCTCGAAGTCACCGTCGACGAATCGGCGAACGGTGTTCGAGTGCTCTTCGACCAGCCGGTGCTGGTCGAGTCGGTCAAGCCGTCCGGGGTCACCGCCTATGCCCTCCGCCGCGATCCTCTGCCGGAAGTCGTACCTCTCCGGGTGGTCGAGATTTCGCCGATCGAAGGCGATCGGCTGGACGAGGTCTTCGTCCTGCGCTTCGCAGCCATCGACGAACGACCGGCCCTGGTGGATCGGCGTGCCGAGTTCACGCTGGTGTTCGACGGTGTGCGCACCGCGAAGGGCCGCAAGCTCGGCCGCCAGCAGGTGAGCTTTCGCCGCTTCCCGACACCGGCCTGGTCGATCGATGAGAGCCTTGGCCGGCGCACCCTCGAGATTCACGACCTGGTTCGCTCCGCGGAGCCCATCGTCCCGCGGGACTGGCTGGAGCGGCAGGCCGCGAAATCCCGTCCCGACCTCGCCCTCGAATGGAGCAGTGCACGCCCCGGGGTGGCCCGTCCGCTCGCCGTGGAACGGCTGGAGATCGACGGTCCGCATCTGCGCCTTTTTCTGGCTCGGGCCCTTCCCAAGGGCAAACCGATCTATCTGCGCCTGACCTTGCCGTCGACCGACGAGGGCGACGAAGTCGTGATCGCCAATCGGTCCCCCTTCACTTTCTCGGCGCCGCTGGGCCGATCGGACAGCTCTCTGGCCTACTACCTCGACCTGGCCTTCGTCTCCGAGGGCGGCGCCGACGAGCGCGATGACGAGGGACTTCTCGATCTCGTCGTGCGGCCGGGGCCGTGGTCCTTCGCCGACTCCGGCGAGGGGCCTTGGGTGCGGCGTTGGCGACCCCTGCTCGAAGCCCAGGTGGGGAGTGACTCGGGGGTCGAGTCGCGCATGCCCGATCGGGTGACCTTGGGTGCGGACCTGCTCTTCGACCGTGCCACGGCGCGCTGGGGCGAGCATCGTCTACGCGCTGGACTGCGCCATCACGCGGATCGTGACTTCGACCACCGCGAGGGTCTCGCCGAGCTCGCCTGGTCGCCGGTCGCCGACGCCTGGGTCAGGACCGTCGATCAACGGCGCCGTGACTTCGACCGGCGGCCCGTCAAAGCCCGCCTTGGTCCGCTGCTGCGCTCCTGGGCCTTCGTGCCTATTCTGGGGGTCGAGGCCGGCGAAGTGCTGGCGGCGGATCCCGGTGTCGAGAAAGACTCCTTCGTCCGCGCCTGGGCCGGCTTCGAGCTCGATCTGGCGGTCGGTCCCTTCTCGCTGGCGGTGAACGAGAAGCTGCGGCGTCTCGATTCCGGCGACGAAGAGTGGCGGAACCTCCTGGCGGCAACGCTCAGCTATCAGCTCACACCGACCCAGGGCATCGGCCTCAAGCTTCAGAAGGGCTATGACGCCCCGACCTTCGCAGAGGTCGACGTGGTGTCGGTGGCCTACCGGATCCAGTACTAGCGATTTTCTCGTCGTTGGAAGGGTGCACTCATGGTTCATCAAACCGGTTTCACAGGCTTCTCGATGGCCCAAAGATGGTGAAGCCGCTCGCTGGGTCCGTCAGTTTCGGTAGGGGGCGGAGGTACTGGAGACGCAAACGGGTTCCATCGTGACCGCGAAGGGGAAGGACTCATGATGATCAATCGGACAGCAGGCTGGGTGGTGGCTGGGATGTTGGCGTTCGTGCTGGCCACACCATCGGCCGGCGCCCAAGAATGTGCCGCCGCCCGGGGCCAGATGGAGGTCGGCCTGCTGGACGAGGCGCGCAAGGCCTACGGCGCCGTCGAGGCCAAGGACGGCGAGCTTCCGGACTGCGTCGGCGAAGGACTGGACCAGCTCGTGGTGCGCTACCGTGAGCTCGGGGACGCCCAGCTGGCGATCGGCGAGACGGAGAGCGCCAAGAGCGAGTTGCTCAAGGCCCTCGCTCTGCGGCCGGACGATGCCGCTACCCAAGCAAGCCTCGCCGGTGTCCTCCAGAAGCTTGATCAACAGGCCTTCGTCGTGGCGGCGGCCCTCGACCGTGCTGGAGACCATGCCGGTGCCTGGGCCAAGGCTCAAGAGGCTTTGAAGGCCGATGTCGAGCTACCGCCCGCCCTCGAAGGCCTCTTCGAGCGGCAACGCGACAAATCCTTCGACAAGGCCAGAGCCCTCGCGGAGCTTGGCAACTTGACGGAGGCTCGAAAAGCGGCCGAGAAAGCCCTAGAGGCCGTCGGCGGCCCACTTCCGACGGAGCTCGAGTACATCTACGGCACTCCCTGGACGGACTCTCACGAGCTGATTCGGTGGAGTGTCCGGGCCTTGCCGCTCCTGATGCCGCTGCTGGCTTTCCTCTTGGTGGCGTGGTTGGTGACCGTGGTCGTTCGATATTGGACCTCATTTCGGCGCAAGGTTCTCGTCGATGCCTTCGCCGTGGCCGAGCCGTTGATCGAGGACAAGAACAAAAAGGATGCGGTGGTGGGCGGCGAAGACTTCGCGCGGCGCGCTCAGCACTCCCTCGCCGCGCTCGGCGGCTTGGAGCAGGCTGGGGGAATCGTGCGCAGCGGTCCCGTCGAGATTCCGATCTCCGAAGTGGTTGGAACCGCGGTTCCGGCCGCTCAAGGGGTGGCCAAGATCTTCGATTCGCTCATCAAGCTCATCGCTCCTGCGCCCTTCCGCTTGACCGGGATCGTCCAGCGCCCCGGTCCGCGCGGTCCGGGCGTGGTGGTTCAGCTGAGTCAAGGGAACGAGATCCTCGGGTCTGAGGAGCTTTGGCTCAAGGACTTCCTCGGCGAGGCGGAGGTTAAGAACTTCATGGCCCTGGATCCGCTCGAAGGCTACGCCGTGCTGGCCGAGGTCGTCGCCGTCTGGCTGTTGTCCCAGTGGAGCCTGCGCGGCGGCTCCGGTGAATTCTCGCTGCTCGGCTCGTCGAGCTGGCGAGCAGTTGCTCTGTTGCGAGCCGGGACGAGGTCAATGGACTTGGCGAGCTCAGGGGTGGCGCCGGTTCAGCGCCTGAAAACGGCTCAGGGACAGTTCGAGGAAGCCCTGGAAGAAGACGGTGGGATGTTCGCCGCCTACCATCACCTGGGCAGGGCCCTGTGGGCGCAGGGCGGCAGCGATCATGAGGGACAACGGAGACTCTTCGAGCGGGTTCGGAAGCTTCTCGATGGCTCGTACTTGGATGCCTCGGCGGAGGAGGACCTGGTCGCCTTGGCAGCGAAACTCTTCGGCAAAGGGAACGACTCGGAGGATCTCTCGAGCGACCGGATCGAGCAGATCGTCGGACAGGGAAGTCAGGCCTTCGACAGTCAACGCCTGATCTTCTACTGCAATGCGTCCTACGGTGAGTTGGCGAAGCTCGCGGAGGAGGCGATCAAGTCCCCGGAGAACACTCTGGCAAGAGAGCGAGAGCTGGCTCGGGAGATTCCCCGAGAGCTGCGGCACGCTCGCCAGCGGTTGGCCGAGCTTTCGTCTTCGGATCGGCTCGTTGGGATGAAGCAGTGGGACGAGGCCGCCGCGAGAAAGGTGTCCGCCACTGCCCGTAGCTTGGCCCCGGTTCTGCTGCAGCTCGGGTGGCTCGAAGTCGAGGCTGGTCGAACCACGGCTGACGCTTGGCGCGAGTGTGTCCAGGGATCTGTCGCCATGGCGGAGCAGAGCTTCGACTCCCTGTTCATCATGAACGTCGCGAGCTTTCTCGATGCCGTCGGGCGGCGTCTCGCGGGCGAGCACGGGTTCACGCCGACGGCGGTCGCGATCGATTGGCAGACCTTGGATCCCAGCTCTGCGAATGGACCTCACGGTACGCCGCCGGCCGCGGAGAAGAGCGCTGTCCCTGCTGCGGATCCGGCGCCAACGGTCGATGCTACGGCGCCAGCCTCGGATGCTTCGCCGATGGCCCTCGGACTGCTGCTCTGCGGTCTGGCGGGGCGACTCTTGAAACGATCTCTGCAATTCAACCCCACCCGGAAGAACGAAGTGACCGAGGTCGGGGCCTTTGCGCCGGCCACCTTGCGAGCGATCGCACCGGGCGACGGTGATGACGACAAGGCGGAAGAATCCAAGCAACCGTCGTCCTCGCTCTCGAAGCTCGACCTGATCTCCGACGAAATGTCCTCGGCGCTGGCGAAGCATAAGGTCTCGACGGTCGCAGACCTTTTGGTGGCGACGGCGGACCCGTCGCGTCGACAACGCTTGGCCAAAGCCCTCGATCTCAAGGATTCAGCGATCCTCGAACGCTGGGCCCACGCCGCCGAGTTGCTCAGTCTCCCGGGTATCGACGCCGAGCACTGCAACCTGCTTTTGCAGGCCGGCATCGATTCCCTCGCCGCGCTGCAGGGTGCCAGTCCTCCGCAACCGCTGGCGGAGCGCTTCGACTCTCTGATGGCGGTCGCCAAGGCCATCGGTTCCGAGGTCGAAGTGGACCTCGACAAGTTTCGCGTCTGGGTCGAGGCTGCGGCCGGCTTGTCGTCGATCGTGCGGTAGAGCGGACTTTCGCGTCCCTCAGGGGCGGCGCAGCAGAACCACCGGGTCGCCTTCGTAGGCCGGGCTCACGAAGGCCGCTGCGGGCCGGTAACGGCCGCCGATGCCGGGAGTGCCAAGGACCTCATCGACGAAGCGCTGGCGGAAGACCGGTGCGTCGAGCAGGTAGGTCGGGTCGACCGCGGCGACGTGGTCTCCCAGGCGGCCGTCGGCGCGCGCCGCGACGACGGCCGGGTCGATCAGCCCCACCAGATCGAGGACCGGCCGATCGGCGTAGTAGCCGAGGACGCCGATCTCGACGGCGGCGACTCGGGCCGACGGTGGCGCCTCGCGGGCGAGGTACTCGCCGACGGCGCAATAGAGCTCTTGGCGCGGGTCCGGCGGCTCGCCGTGCTGCGCCACGGCCCAGGTCAGGCCGGGCTGCCAGAGCGGCAGCGACAGGGCGAGGCCGACGAGGCCGGCGACGATCGGTCGCAGGCCGGAGGTCGGCAGGCGCGAGCCGACCAGCGCGCCGAGGCGGGCGGCGCCGAAGGTGGCGAGGGCGAGGAGGCCGTTGAGGGCGGCGACCTCGTACCAGGGGGCGAAGGGCACCCCCGCCAAGCGATAGAAGGCCTGCAGGGCGAGAACGCCCGCCGCCAGCACCGCGCCGGCGCTGGCCAGGAACGACACGGCGCCGCTCCGCCGCCGGCTGGCGATCCAGATCAGCAGGCCGATGGCGGCGAGGATCATCAGGGCGGCGCGCCCGCTGGGAGTCAGGGTGCGGCCGAGCCAGTGCCACTGGTCGGCGCTGTAGCCGAGGGCGTCGCTCCGCTCGCTCTGCTTGCCCGCCAAGGTGGCCGGGAGGGGCGAGCCGAAGTAGCTCGTCAACCAGATGCCGAGGAGCGCCGGCGGCAGGAGACCCGCCAGCGCGTAGCGCCACGGGGGCCTGCGCTGGCGCCACCACAGAACCGCACCCAGGAGGGTGGCGAGGAGCACCAGGTCGGTGCGGCAGAGCATCGCCGCCGCGGCCGCCAGGCCGGCGGCGGTAGCCTGGTCTCGACGCAGGGCCAGCCAAACGGCGAGGGTGCCGAGGGCCGCCGCCGGCAGGGTTTCGGCGCCCAACATCTCGATGTTCCAGCGACAGGTGAGGGCGGTCAGGGCGAACAGCAGGGGCCAGGTCGCATGCCGTGGGCCGGCCATCGCACCGAGCAGCAGGACCAGACCGCCGAGGGCCAAGAGGGAGAGCAGGCTGCCTCCCGCCGGCGGCTCGATACCGGCCCAGCGATCCAGGCCACCGAGGGCCAGGGCGTAGCCCGGTGCCGAAGTGCCCAGTACTCGCTCGCCGTCGTTGAAGGTCAGGCCATCGCCGCGCGCCCAGCGCTGGGCATATTGGTAGGTGATGTAGGCGTCGTCGTAGCTGTCACCCCAAAAGCCGGAGGCGAGGAAGGTCGCCAGCAAGGCGACGGCGAGCAGCGAAAGGGCGAGCGACTTCAACGTGAATCTCGTGACCGGGTGGGGGCGAATTGGGGGCATGATAGCGCCGCCGGAGGGATCCAGTACACTGCCCGCGGCCGGAAGAATCGAGCGAGACACCGTCGGTGGGACCGGCGCCCCCGGACTCCCCACCCAAAGCCCCTCGGGAGGAATCATGCGCAGCGAGAGATTTCGTTTTCCTGGATCCCTGGGTACCGACCTGGTGGCCCGTCTCGACCGACCGTCCGTCGGCGAGCCGCGCGCCTATGCCCTCTTCGCCCACTGCTTCACCTGCTCGAAGGATCTCAAGGCGGTGGGCTGGATCAGTCGCACCCTGGCGGCGCGCGGCATCGCCGTCTTGCGCTTCGACTTCACCGGCCTCGGCGAGAGCGAAGGCGATTTCGGCGAGACCGACTTTTCGTCCAACCTGGACGACCTGGTGGCGGTGGGTCGGTTCATGGCCGAGGAGCTGGCGCCACCGCGCATCCTGATCGGCCACAGCCTGGGTGGGGCGGCGGTGCTGGCGGCGGCGCGGGAGTTTCCCCAGGCGGTGGCGGTGGCCACCATCGGGGCCCCCAGCGAAACCCGTCATCTCCTCGATACCCTCGGGGTCGGGGCGGCGACGGACGATGGCGCGGCGCGGGAGGTCCAGCTCGGTGGGGCGCAGTCCTTCCGGGTCAGCCCGAGCTTCGTCGAGGACGTGTCGCAGGATCACCTGCGGGGCGCTATCGAGGAGCTCGACAAGGCGCTTCTGGTGCTGCACTCGCCGATCGACCGCATCGTCGGCGTCGAGCACGCCCGGCGGATCTTCGAGGCGGCGCGTCACCCCAAGAGCTTCGTTTCCCTCGACGATGCCGACCACCTGCTGCGGCGAGAAGCCGATGCGCGCTATGCCGGTGAGGTGCTGGCCGCCTGGGCGGCACGCTTCGTCGACCGCGTCGAGGCGCCGGAAGAGTCTGTCTCGGAAGGTCAGGTGGAGATTCGCGGGGGTGCCCGCGGTTACACCACCGAGGTGCTGGCGCGGCAGCATCGTCTGGTCGCCGACGAGCCGCGCTCGGTGGGCGGTGACGATCTCGGCCCGACGCCCTACGACCTGCTCCTCGCCGCCCTCGGCACCTGCACTGCGATGACCTTGCGGATGTATGCGGATCGCAAGAAGTGGCCCCTCGAGGGCGTCCGCGTGCTGCTCGATCACGGCAAGATCCACGCCCGCGACTGCGAGGACTGCCAGACCACCAGCGGCAAGATCGATCACATCGATCGTCGCCTCGAGGTCCAGGGCCCGCTCGATGACGGACAGCGTCAACGCCTGCTCGAAATCGCCGATCGCTGTCCCGTGCACCGCACCCTCGAAGGCGAGATTCACATCTCGACACGAGCCCTCGAAGAGCAACAAATGCCTTCCGAGTGAGTCCTTTGGCGGGGTGGTAGGATGCTGCTGAGACATGCCGCTACCGCCGAACGACGTCACCAGCCTGCTGATCGAATGGCGTCAGGGAGACCCGCACGCCCTCGATCGGTTGATGCCCTTGGTCTATGGGGAGCTGCGCCGTCTCGCCGGTCGCTACATGCGCCGCGAACGCTCGGACCACAGCTTCGACCCCACCGAGCTGGTGCACGAGGCCTATCTCAAGCTTTCCGGTAAGAACCATCCCCGCTGGCGCGATCGCATCCACTTCTATGCGGTGGCGGCGCAGCTCATGCGCCGCATTCTGGTCGATCACGCCCGCGGCCATCGCACCGCCAAGCGCGGCGGTGGAGTCCCCAAGCTGTCGCTGCAGGAGGCCGGTGAGGTCTCGGATCAGGAGGCTACCGATCTGGTGGCCCTTGACGAGGCTTTGAAGGATCTCGCCGAGATCGATCAGCGCAAGGCACGCATCATCGAGCTGCGTTTCTTCGGCGGTCTCACCATCGAGGAGACGGCGGAGTTCCTGGAGGTTTCGACGGCGACGGTGATCGCCGACACGCGCTTGGCCCGCGCCTGGCTGCACAAGGAAATGCAGGCCGCCGAGGCGGCTGCCGAATCGGCGCCCCAGCGCGGCGAGTCCGGTGACGAGGGCCCGCCGCCCGGACCGGCATGACTCCGGAGCGCTGGCAGCGTATTGAAACCCTGTTCGCCGCCGCCGTCGAGCTGGCGCCCGCGGACCTCGAGACTTTCCTCGACACGGAGTGCGGTGACGACGCCGAGCTGCGTCGCGAAGTCGAGAACCTGATCTCCTCCGACCGCTCGTCCGGGGCGGTGATCGAATCGGCGGTGGCGCAGGGCATCGAGCTCTTCCAAGGCGACGACGGCAGTCGCGAAGAAGGTCGTCGCATCGGTCCCTACCGGGTCGTCGAGCTGCTCGGCGAAGGCGGCATGGGGGAGGTCTTCCTGGCGGTGCGGGCGGACCGCGAATACGACCAGAAGGTCGCTCTCAAGGTGGTGCGCCCGGGCATGGGCAGCCACAACATCGTCGAGCGCTTCCGCCGCGAGCGCCAGATCCTGGCCAATCTCGATCATCCCAACATCGCCCGCCTGCTCGATGGCGGCACCACCGACGACGGCCTGCCCTACTTCGTCATGGAGTACATCGAGGGTGAGCCCATCGACCGCTATTGCGACCATCGCCGGTTGGGCATCGCCGAACGGTTGGAGCTTTTCACCACCGTTTGCTCGGCGGTCTACCACGCCCACCAGAACCTGGTGGTGCACCGTGATCTCAAACCCAGCAACATCCTGGTGTCGGACGACGGCAGCGTCAAACTGCTCGACTTCGGGATCGCCAAGCTGCTGGCGCGGGACGAATCGAAGACCGTCCCCGACCTCACCGAGTTCGAGCGTCCTCTGACCCTCGGCTATGCCAGCCCGGAGCAGGTGCGCGGCGATCCGATCTCGACCGCGAGCGATGTCTACTCGTTGGGGGTAGTGCTCTTTCTCCTGCTCACCGGTCGCCGTCCGTTCAAGAGTCGCAACGTGCCGCGTCGCGAAATCGAGCGGCGCATCCTGGAAGATGAGGCACCTCGTCCCAGCCTGCTGGTGGGGCGCCCCCTCGACCGTGACGGCGAGGCCGAGGTGACGCCGTCGATGGTGGCACGCTGGCGCGGTCTGCGGCCCGAGGCCCTGCGTCGGCGCCTGAGCGGAGACCTCGACAACATCGCCCTCAAGGCCCTCGAGAAGGATCGCAATCGGCGCTACAGCTCCGTCGAGCTGCTGGCCCGGGATCTCCGCAACCACCTCGTCGGCTTGCCGGTGTTGGCGCGGCGGGCCACGTTGCCCTACCGCGCTGCCAAATTCGTGCGTCGCAACCGCATTGCTCTCGCCGTTGCCACCGCCTTCTTGCTGGTGGTGTTGGCGTCCGGCTTGGCCCTGTGGCAGTCCTCGGTCCAGGTGCGCCAGGAGCGGGACAAGGCGCTCCTGGTGTCCGAGTTCATGGCCGAGCTGTTCGAGATCTCCGATCCCGACGAGTCCCTCGGCGAGACCATCACCGCCCGCGAGCTGCTCGACAAAGGAGCGCTGAAGCTGCGCGGGCAGTTGGTCGACCAGCCGGCGGTGCGGGCCGTGTTGCTCGATTCGGTGGGCTTCGTCTACTTCAAGCTCGGTCTCTATGAACGGGCTCGGCCATTGGTGGAAGAAGCCCTCAGGCTGCGCCAGCAAACCCTCCCGGACAACCACCCGGACGTCGCCGAGAGCCTCAATCATCTCGGCTCGGTGCGCTGGGGGCAGGGCGACTTCGAGAATGCCGAGGAGCTGTTCCGGAAAGCGGTGCGCTCCTACCGTCGCGCCCTCGGCGATCGCGACCCGCGGGTGGCGCGGGCGCTCAACGATCTCGCCGGCGCCCTCAGCGGTACCGGCAGCTACGGTGAAGCCCGGACCCTCCTCGAGCGTGCCCTCGAGATCTATACCGAGGAGCTCGGCGAAGATCATGCGGAGGTCGCCGAGACCCTCAACAACCTCGCTCTGCTGCTCGAGCAGGAAGGCGATCCGGAAGGCGCCAAGCCGTTGATCGAGCGGGCCCTGGCGATCGATCGCCGGATCTATGACGGACCCCATCCAGCGGTGGCGCGAGATCTCCACAACCTGGCGCTGGTCGAAGATGTCTTGGCCGACTACGACCAGGCCGAGGCGCACTATCAGCAGGCCCTGGAGATTCGTCGCCAGGTCCTCGGTGAGGGCCATCCGGACACCCTCGAGACGATGAACAATCTGGCCGTGATTCCGTTCAATCGCGGCGAATACGAGCTCGCCGCCGAGCGCTTCCGGGAGACCCTCGATCAGAGTCGGCGCTTGCTCGGCCCGGGCCACCCCACGGTCGCCGCGATGGCCAACAATCTGGGGGTGGCGCTGCTCAAGCTCGGCGCGTCGAACTACCCCCAGGTCATCGAGCTCCATCGCGAGGCCTTGAGCATCCGAACGGCGGCCCTGGGAGAGGATCATCAGGAGGTCGCGCTGACCCGCGACAATCTCGCCGATGCCCTTCTCACCACCGGCCAGTACGACCAGGCGGAGCCCCTCTACCGACGCTCCCTGGAGGTGCGTCTCGAGCTCTTCGGGGAGGGCCATGAAGGGGTTGCCCGGAGTTACTCGAACCTCGCCCTGCTGCGTTTCGTTCAGGGACGGCATCGGGAGTCGGTGGAGTTCCAGCGCCGCTCCCTCGACATCTATCGTCAGATCCTGGGGGAGGATCACCCCAAGACCATCACCTCCCTGGCCGGTCTCGGGCAGCGCCTGGGGGCGGCCGGCGATCACCCGGCGGCGATCACCGCCCTACGCCAGGCGGCCGAGCAGCAGCGCCAGCGCCTCGGCGGCGATCATCCGGACCTCGCCAAGACCCTGACCTACCTCGGCGAGGTGCTGACCGCCGGCGGCGACCTCGCCGAAGCCGAGACCTTGCTGCGGGAAGCCCTCGAGATCCGACGCGCCAAGCTTTCGCCGGGTCACTGGCGCCTGGCCGAAACCAAGAGTGTCCTGGGGAGCTGTCTTTCGATGGCGGCACGCTTTTCCGAGGCGGAAGAGCTACTGACCACCGCCTATCGTGATCTCGAGCAGGCCCGCGGAGCGCAGAACATCAACACCCGCAAGACTCGAAACCGGCTGGCGGACCTTTATCGAGCCACCGACCGCCAGGCGGCGGCCGCCGCCCTCACCTCGCGCGGCCCGGGCAACCTCTGAGCCCGCCGGCAGCCGCAGCGACGAGGCCAGCCCCCTGAGGCTGGCCTCGCGTCCGCCGTATCGACCCTCGACCGTCGCTTACTCGATGGTCAAGACGTGGGCCATCACCACCACGCAATCGAAATAGACCGTATCCCCGACGGCTGGCGCGTTTTGTGGCGTGAAGGTCGGCTTGTTCGGGATCGTCCGCGGGTTGGTTTGCTCCGGGTTGCCGCCTTCCTGAGGTGGGTCGTTGCATTCGCCACCGCCGGTGCCCTCGCCCTCGGGAAGGGTCGGAACCACGCCGATGGTCAGGCGCTGATCGCCGAGATCGGGGGACAGCAACACCTCGCCCGGGGGCGCGCAGCAGCACGGCGGCGGGGTGTCCGTCGAGGTGTAGCGGATGATGTAGCCATCATCGGCCGAGTCGAAAGTGGTGTCGCTGGCGGGGATCGACGACGAGGCCGAGTCCCAGAGTTGGTTGAGGGCCGCGCCATCGATTCCCTGGAAGTCCGAGGAGCGATCGTAGTCGGTGTACGGACCGCGAATCGCGGTCAGGACGTCGTCCCGCGGACCGAAGTCGGTGGTGTAGGGCAGGACGTTGAAGTTATCGCTCTGGGTTTGGCCGTCGGCTCCGATGCGCGACACCCGGAAGTTGTTGAACGTGGGGGGGAAGGGATCCTCGAAGAGGTGATCGAAGATGGCACCGAAGCGCATCTGAAACGGGCCCTCGTGGAACGAGACCCGCGTCGGCATGGGGACCGAGGCGTCGGAGTAGATCAGGATCAGGCTGGCACCGTCGTCGATCGGCAACGGGATGGGATCGGTCGGATCGGTGAACGGGTTGCGGCCATCGGAGGTGGCAGCTCCGGCGAGGCTCACCGGGTAGTCCCCGACGATCGGTGAGTCGAAGACCGACAGCGGAACGTCTGCGGCATAGCCGGCGAAGATTGCGAGATCGTTCCAGCAGGGCTGGTCGGCGACGCCCATCAGGCGTCCCGTGAGCTGCTGACCAGCGAAGTTGATGGTCAGGTTGTCCGGATGGTCGGGGCGGTCCGTGATGCGTCCCCAGACGACGAAAGCGCGCACCGCGACCGCGTCGACGGGCACGCCGCGCACGGCGATGGTGCCGCTGGGGAAGTTGCGCAGGCCGGTGCCTGCAACGACATGGTCGAGGCCACCGGGGAGATCGCCACAGTTGATGTTGGCTGGGGGGTCGACGCTGCAGAGCGTCTGAAGCGAGGCGCGGTCGAGGGTGAGGACGTGAGTCATCACAAAGGTATCGAGGAAATTCGACTCCTTACCGCCGTTGCTGATGGTCTGCAGGGCGCCGCCGGCAGCCCAGAGGGTGGCGGCGCCGAGCCATGCCGCGGTGGCGGTCGCGACGACGGTCCGGAACCACGAGGGAGTAGGGCGGCGGTCGATCGTGAGTGGATGGTTCATCTCCGGTCTCCTTCTGCCCGCATAACGGGGCCCCTTGCTTCGGATTACATTCGGATTACATACAGAAAAGTGCTTCTTTCATGCAGAAAAGTGCTTCCTCCGGTATAAGCGAGAAACGAACGCGAATCCAATAGACGTCGTTGGATTCTCTCCTGATCATCGGTTATCGGCCGGTCTCACGCTTTGCACAGTAGTGGAGTTGCGCGGGCTTCGATTCCGCTCGCGAGAGCTCCGCAACCTTGCTTCGGTGGGCCCCTGCGCGGCGGTAGGGGTCCGCCTCTTTTTGTTGCCCCTGAATCGTCGCGCCAAAACGCGAGAGATGAGGCCGGCGGCGTCCTTTGGCGAGGACGATCGGTGATGGGGAGATCGGTGTCTCGAGAGAAGAAACCCTGTAATCACTGGCCCTTTCCAGGGCTGGCACGGATCGTGATCTACCTCTGGGCCAAGGAGGTAGACATCATGCGAAAGACACTCATTGCCACCCTCGCCCTCGCCACCCTGATCCTGGTGACGCCCGGCGTCGCCGAAGCTGCCTACGGTTGGCTCTTCGGGGCCAGCTTCAACATCGGGGGATTTCACTTCTCCCTCGGTTTCCGCGACAACGGCCACTACCCGACCTACTACTACCGCACCTACGATCGCGTCGCCTATCGCGGCCATAGCTGTCATGACCGCTGCTACACCCGTGGCCGGGCCCACTATCACCACGAGTCTTGTCCGGTGATCACCCATCACTTCAAGCGCCACCGGGCCCATCACCACAAGGTCTTCTCGCGCTACGCGCCCTACTACGATGGTCGTTACGCGTCGCAGCGCTATGACCGCTACGACCGCTATGACCGGTACGACCGCTACGACGACTACGACCGGCGCTCCCGCTACGACCGGCGCTATGACCGCCGGCGCGGCCGCAGCTGCCCCTACAACGACTGACTTTTCCCGGGATGCGGGCGAAGCCCATCCCACCAGCTCAACTCCTCGAGTCCCTTCAAGGCCGGAGCGCGTTCGTAAGCCCCCTTCAGCGCTCCGGCCCCTTTTTTTTCTGCAGCTACCGTCACTGCTCCTCGCCTGCCAGCTCTGGCGCGCGGGGTTTCCGGACATCTTCCGGACATCTTCCGGACATCTTTTGAGGTCCTCGCAGTCGGAGAAACTTCGAGAGGTGTGTCCGTAAGTCCAATTACTACAGCGGTTTGATCTTCTGTTTCGGGTGACTTCGGTGTCTGGCACGAATCTTGGTATTAGCCAGAGATGTTCAGCGTGACGAATCGGGGTGCCCGCTACCGCCTCCTCGCCTCCAGTGGTAGCGGGCGCCCCGTTTTCCTGCTCCCCGGAACGCGCTTGGCAGCGGCGGCCCAGGGCAGCTCCCGTGCCGGATCCCAAAGTTCCCCGCGAGAGACTCGCGAGTGGGGCAAATCGCGTCCGAATCGCTGCCCTCCCGGCCGCAGGCCACCCTATAATGGTCCTCCGTGAGCACTGACGAGCCGACTGTTTGTCCGCGGCCCGAGCACTCGATCTCCCGTAAGAACATTTCGAGCAACACGCTCAAGGTTCTCTATCGGTTGCACCGGTCTGGCCACAAGGCCTACCTGGTCGGGGGAGGGGTGCGCGATCTGCTCCTTGGGCGTGGTCCCAAGGACTTCGATATCGGGACCGACGCCCGCCCCGACGAGATGCGCGGTCTGTTCCGCAACTCGCGCATCATCGGCCGTCGATTCCGTCTTGTCCACGTCTTCTTCCAGGGCGAGATCGTCGAGGTCTCGACCTTTCGCCGGGAACCCGATCCCGCCGAGCAGAAGAGCGCCGACGGCGAGCTCCTGATCACCAGTGACAACGCCTATGGGACGCCGCGACAGGACGCTTTCCGGCGCGACTTCACCATCAACGCCCTGTTCTACAACATCGAGGACTACTCGGTGATCGACTATGTCGGTGGGCTGGGCGACCTCGAAAAGCGCCTGATTCGCTGTATCGGCGATCCGGATGTGCGCTTTCGCGAGGATCCCGTGCGCATGCTGCGGGCCTGCGAGTTCGCGGCGCGCCTCGGTTTCGGCATCGAAGGGCGGTCCCAGGAGGCCATTCACCGCCACCGCCACGAGCTCGAGAAGGCCTCGAAACCGCGGGTTACCGAGGAGATCATCCAGCTCCTGCGCTGCGGCTCTTCGGGAAGTGCGGCGCAGTGGATGTTGGATCTCGGCCTGCTCGAGGTCCTGCTGCCTGAGGCTCTCGCCATGGCGACGGCTGGCGATCGCGGCTTCGACGGCTTCGATCAGCTGCTTCCGGTGCTCGACTCGATGGTGCGGGAGGGCCGAACCCTGTCGGATATCAGCGTGCTGGCAACGGTGCTGCTGCCGGCGGTGCTCCTGCGGCGCGACGAGATCGAGCACCAGCAAGACGGGCCGATGTCGCGGGCGGCTCTGGCCGCCATGGTCGAGACCACGTCGGCGCCCTTCTTCGAGCGCTTCACCCTTTCCCGCGAACGTTGCCAACGGGTGATGCGGGCCCTCACCGGCTTCTTCCGCATGTGCGAGCCGGGTTGGCGTCCTGCCGGCCGGCGGCGCTTTGCGCAGCGCCCGTTCTTTCTCGACAGCGTCTTCCTCTTCGAGTGCCTGGTGAAGGCCACCGGCGAAGGTTCCGAGGAGCTGGCTTCCTGGCAGCGAGCGAGACAGATTCGCGGCGGCGACGGCGGGGGGGAGGCACCCGCGCCGCGGCGCCGTCGGCGCAGGCGCCGCCGCCGTCGGCGGCCGCGAGGGGAATGACGTTATGCTTTGCAGGTTGAAGATTGTGAGTGGTTATTCGATGAGGGCTACGACATGAACTGGTTCCTGAGCCTCTATCGCTCGGCGATGGTCAAGAAGACCGCGATGGCGATCAGTGGCCTCATGCTCTTTGGCTTCGTGGCTGGCCACATGGTGGGCAACCTCAAGGTCTTCCAAGGGGCCGAGAAGTTCAATCGCTACGCCGAGTGGCTACGCGAGATCGGCATGCCGATGCTGCCCCACGGCGGGCTCCTCTGGATTGCCCGCATCGGCTTGCTGACGGCGATCATCGTCCACATTGTGAGTGCAGTTCAGCTGGTGCGCATGGCGCGCCGAGCGCGACCGGTGTCCTATCGGCGTCGCGACCGGGTGCAGCTCGACTACGCGGCCCGCACCATGCGCTGGGGTGGCTTGATCATCTTCCTTTACGTGATCTACCACCTGCTCCACCTCACCTGGGGCAGCGCCCACTCCGATTTCGTCTATGGAGACGTCTACCACAACGTGGTCAGTGCTTTTCAGAACCCGTTCATCACCGGCATCTATGTGATCGCCAATCTGATGCTGGGAGTTCACCTGTACCATGGTCTGTGGAGCATGTTTCAGACGCTGGGATGGAATCACCCGCGCTACAACCCCTGGCGCCGCTCCTTTGCCACCCTCTTTGCCCTCGGCGTGACCCTCGGGTTCATCGCGGTGCCGGTGGCGGTTCTGACGGGGGTGGTGTCGTGAGCCGGGAGACGACCATGATCGAACTCGAAACCAAGACTGTCCCAAAGCTGCAGCTCGAATCCAAGATCCCCGCCGGGGAAATGGACGAGAAGTGGAGCAATCACCGCGCCAAGGTGCGGCTGGTCAATCCCGCCAATCGACGCAAGTTCGAAATCCTGGTGGTCGGCTCCGGCCTCGCCGGCGGCTCGGCGGCGGCGACCCTGGCGGAGATGGGCTATCGGGTGAAGTGCTTCTGCTACCAGGACAGCCCGCGGCGCGCCCACTCGATCGCCGCCCAGGGCGGCATCAACGCCGCCAAGAACTATCGCAACGACGGTGACAGCGTCTATCGCCTGTTCTACGACACCGTCAAAGGTGGTGATTTTCGCTCCCGCGAGGCCAATGTCCATCGCCTCGCCGAGGTCAGCGTCGAGATCATCGACCAGGCGGTGGCTCAGGGAGTGCCCTTCGCTCGTGAGTACGGCGGCTTGCTCGACAACCGCTCCTTCGGCGGCGCGCAGGTGGCCCGCACCTTCTATGCCCGCGGCCAAACCGGTCAGCAGCTTCTGCTCGGCGCCTACCAAGCCCTGGCGCGGCAGATCCACCGCGGTCAGGTCAAGATGTTCCCACGCACGGAGATGCTCGATGTGGTGGTCGAGGAGGGCCGCGCCCGCGGCATCGTGGTGCGCGACCTGGTGACCGGTGAGGTGACCTCCCACGCCGGCCATGCGGTGGTGCTGGCCACCGGCGGCTACAGCAACGTCTACTACCTGTCGACCAATGCCAAGGGTTGCAACGTCACCGCCGCCTGGCGGGCCCATCGGCGCGGCGCCCTGTTCGCCAATCCCTGCTACACACAGATCCACCCGACCTGCATTCCGCAGGCCGGCGAGTACCAGTCGAAGCTCACCCTGATGAGCGAGTCGCTGCGCAACGACGGCCGAATCTGGGTGCCTTCCCAGGCCGGCGAGTCGCGCCCGGCGGGGGAGATTCCGGAGGCCGAGCGCGACTACTACCTCGAGCGGCGCTATCCCAGCTTCGGCAACCTGGTGCCGCGCGACGTGGCGTCACGCAACGCCAAATCGATGATCGACGCCGGATTGGGGATCGGCGAGCTCAAGAATGGTGTCTACCTTGACTTCGCCGATTCGATCCGGCGCTTGGGCGAGGACGCCATCGCCGACCGCTACGGCAACCTGTTCGAAATGTACGAGCGCATCACCGGCGAGAACCCTTACCAGGTTCCGATGCGCATCTATCCGGCACCGCACTACACCATGGGCGGCCTGTGGGTGGACTACAACTTGATGACCACGGTGCCCGGCCTCTATGCCATCGGCGAGGCCAACTTCTCGGATCACGGCGCCAATCGCCTCGGGGCCAGCGCTCTGATGCAGGGCCTGGCGGATGGCTACTTCGTGTTGCCGATCACGATCGGCGACTATCTGGCGAAGTATCTGGGAGAAGACGTGAGCACCGAAGGCGAGTGCTTCCAACGGACCGAAGAGGAAGTGCGCGAGCGGGTTTCGAAGCAGCTCGCGATCGCCGGCAAGCGGACCGTCGACTCCTTCCATCGCGCTCTCGGTCGGATCGTGTGGGACCGTTGCGGAATGTCCCGCTCCGGTGACGGGTTGCGCGATGCGCTGGTGCAGATCGGCGATCTCAAGGAAGAGTTCGATCACGACCTGAAGGTGCTGGGCGACGGTGAAGGCCTCAATCAAGCGCTCGAGAAGGCGGGGAGGGTGGCGGACTTCTTCGAGCTGGCGGATCTGATGTGTCGCGATGCCCTCGATCGCGAGGAGTCGTGCGGCGGGCACTTCCGTGAAGAGCACCAGACCGAAGAGGGAGAAGCCCTGCGCGATGACGAAAACTACTCCTATGTCTCTGCCTGGGGTTATCAAGGCTTCGGTAATGCGCCCTCGTTGCACCGCGAGGAGCTGAGCTTCGACATCGTTCAGCCCAGCCAAAGGAGCTACAAGTAATGAAGCTGACCCTCAGGATTTGGCGTCAGGCGGGTCCCCAGGAAGCGGGTCGCATGGTCGAGTACGAGCTCGACGACGTCAGCCCGCACTCGTCGTTCCTCGAGATGCTCGATGTCCTCAACGAGCGGCTGACGGAGAAGGACGAGCTGCCGGTGATTTTCGATCACGACTGTCGCGAGGGCATTTGCGGCTCCTGCGGGTTGATGATCAACGGTCAGGCCCACGGCCCCCAGGCCCGGACGGCCACCTGCCAGCTCCACATGCGGATGTTCCAGGATGGCGATGTGCTCGAAGTCGAACCCTGGCGATCCGCGGCCTTCCCGGTGATTCGGGATCTGATGGTCGATCGCTCCGCCTTCGATCGCATCATCGAGTCCGGTGGCTACATCTCGGTGTCGACCGGCAGCGCTCCGGAAGCCAATCTCTTCCCGGTCGCCAAGGAAATCGCCGACGACGCCTTCGATGCGGCGGCCTGTATTGGCTGCGGGGCCTGCGTGGCGCAGTGCCCGAACGGTGCCGCGCAGCTCTTCACGTCGGCCAAGGTCGGGCATCTCGGCCGGTTGCCTCAAGGCCAGCCGGAGCGCTCGCGGCGGGCCGTCGGTATGGTCGAAGCGATGGAAGAGCAGGGTTTCGGATACTGTTCGAACTTCCGCGAGTGCGAAGCGGTTTGTCCCAAGGGGATCAGCATCGACTGGATCGCGCGCCTCAACCGGGACTACCTGAAGGGCAAGTTGACCCAGCGCTCTGACGGCTGATCGGTCGAGCAGTCCATCGACGAAAATAATGGCGCCTCGCCGATATTTTGGCGAAGGCGCCATTATTTTTGACTCGTGCAATTGTCATTCGTTCTCCGCGCGAACGCGCCCTCGCGCCTGAAATCCTTGGAACTGAACCCATTGCGCGGCAGTGGCCGGGGCGGGCGAAGGTCCCGTCCTTTGCTGGGCCGCCTGGCACAGAGTTTGCTGTTCTTAGTATTCGTCCGAGGAGAACCGAACCGTGTTCCGCGTCCTATTGATCGAGCCTGAACCCGCCAGGGCCCGGCTGCTCAGCCTGGCCCTCAAGGGCACTGCGGAAGTTGCGATCGCGGGCGACGAAGGGGTCGCCCTGGCGGCGCTGCGAGTGGCGATCCCGGATCTCTTGCTGATCTCTGAGAAGCTCGGTTTGAGCAAGGCGCGGTCCCTCTGTTCACGAGTGCGTGACGAGGCGGCGTGGAAGACGGTCCGTCTTGCTGTGCTGGTAGCCGGTGGAGCGAACCAGGCCGATGACGAGATCGCAGCGGATCTGGTGCTCGACGCTCGCAGCGCCATGCGGCAGGTGGTCGAAGAGCTGACCGCTGCTCTGCAGCAGAGCCCGCCGGCGACGTCCGAGGAGGCTCCCGCCGCCGGCGAGATGCTCCCGCCCCCGGGAACTTTGAGCGGATCGCTGACGGTGCTCGGTTTGATGGACCTCACCCAGGCCCTGGCCCAGGCCGGTCGGAGCGGGCTGCTGCGGCTGTGGTTTCGAGACCGCCAGGGAGCGCTGGTCTTCGACCAGGGAGAGCTGGTTCACGCTCTCGCCGGCGAGGCCACCGGCACCGAGGCCTTCGGACGCTTGCTGGTCGATGCCGAGGGCGAGCCCACGGCATCATTTCGCTTCGACACTCTGGGGGCGGAAGATCTCTTCCGGATCGAGCGCACCATCGACCGGCCCTTTCAGAGGCTCTTGCTCGAGACCACCGCCGACCTCGACGAGAGCGGTGCGTGGCAGCGTCCGGCCTAGCCCGCCTTTCTTGCCGTTTTCGGCAGCTCCTTTTCGACGCGAGCTGATACGCTGACATCAGTTTTTCGGAATATGCCGAGAGGCTTTCGGAGAGATGGGATCCTGGGTGCTAGAGTGATCGCTTGTCGTCGATGATGCTGGGCTCTACCTCACTTCTCAAAGCTTGTGCTCGTCTGATCGCCGATGTCGGGGAGTATGCGGCGGTAACGCTCTATCTTCCCGCCGTCGAAGGGGAAGTCCCTTCGCCACCGGTGCTGGTTCACAGCGGTGAAGCGGCTGCCGTCCCCGAGCTCGCCGACTCGGTGGCGGCCGAAGGGGCGGTCGCGGAGCTCGATCGATCGTCCGTCTCGCGGGACGAGATCGTACGCCATCCCAGTCGTCGGGCGCCGGGTCTTCTCCTGCGCGTTCCCACCCGTTCGGAGCGCCCCGCGTTGGTCGCTGGCGAGACCCGCTCGGACTTGCCGCCGCTGTGGGTTGGGTTGTTGGGCGGCAGCTCCTATGAGCAGAACGCCCTCTGGCGGCTGGCCGGGGATCTAGCCCGGCACCTACTCCAGGTGTTGCCGATCTTGGTCGATTCGACCACCTCCGTGCCCGGGCGAGCCCAGTTCCAGGTCTATCTCTCCCAAGCCCTCCGGGCGGCGACGGCCAACCAGCGTCCGCTCGCTCTCTTGTTGGTCAATCCGGACGACTTCGAGGGCGTCAATGAGCGTCTCGGTCGGGCGGGCGGCGATGCCGTGATGGTGGAAGTGGCGGACCGCTTGCAGGCCTCGCGCTGGCCCGTTTTTCGTTACGGCGCCGCGGTTTTCGCCGTTCTGGTGCCGGAGACCGAAGGCGCGCCGGAGGATCTCGCCCAGGATCTCCTGCGGCGCCTGACGGCTCATCCCTACGGTGAGGCCGGGGTTCGCCTGACCTTCAGCCTTGGGCTGGCGGTTGTCGACTCGGCTGCCGATGACCGGCGAGACGCCGGCCTGACCCTCTTGCTGCGCGCTGACGAAGCGCTCAGCCAGGCGACCGCGGCGGGTGGCGATCGACTGGTCCAGTGGCAAGCCATCGATGAGGGCGAGGCGGTGGAGCGCCGAGATCGATTGAGCGGCATCTTCACCGCCGACGTCGGCCGCGACTACCGCAATATGCTGCTGCTCTGGGACATGGTTTCGGTGGTGACGCGGTTCGCCGAGGAAGACGATCTGGCGGCGCGGGTTCTCGACAAGCTCTCGGCCGCCTTCCGGCCACTGCGCATCGACTATCTCGAAATGGCGGGAGAAGCCGGTGAGCTGCGGCCGATCGCGAGCCTGGCGGAGCCTCCGATCGAGGGCAGACAGCTGGCGAGGCGGGCCCTCGAGGCCCAGCGCAGCCTGTCCGAGGAGGGCCTTCACGCCTTTCCGCTGATTGCGCGTCAGAAGGTGTTCGGCTGCTTGTTGGTGCGGGGAGAAGAGTCGGCGCCAGAGCTCGATTCGGCCGATGCGGTGCTGCTCGAGGCGATGGCCAGTCATCTCGCAGCGGCGCTCGACCGGGCCGCCCTGGCTCGGCAGGAGAGATCGCGTCGCGAACAGGAGAGCCGCCATCTCCGTGCCGAGCTCAGCGAGCTTCGCCATGCCTTGCAGCAGAGCAAGCTACTGCATCGGTCGCCAGCGATGGAGAAAGTTCTTTCGATGGCGCGCCGGGTCGCTCCCTCCGACGCCACCGTGCTGATCACCGGCGAGAGTGGCACCGGCAAGGAGATGCTGGCTCGCACCCTGCACCAGCTCAGCGAGCGTCGCGACCTGCCCTGTGTGGTGGTCGACTGCGGCGCCATCGCCGCGTCCTTGATCGACAGCGAGTTGTTTGGCCATGAGCGGGGTGCTTTCACCGGGGCCGATCAGCGCTCTCCGGGGCGGTTGGCCCAGGCGGAGGGGGGCACGGTCATTCTCGACGAGGTCGGAGAGCTGCCCCTCGAAGTGCAGAGCAAGTTGCTGCGCTTCGTACAGGAGAAGCAGCTCACGCCGGTCGGGGCGACGCAGCCGATGATGGTCGATGTTCGCATCGTGGCGGTGACCAATCGCGAGCTGTTGAGCGAAGTGCAGGCGGGGCGGTTCCGCGAAGACCTCTACTTCCGTCTCAACGTGGTCCGGCTGGAGGTGCCGCCGCTGCGCCAGCGCCGGGACGACATCCTGTTCCTCGGTCGCCACTTCGCGAAGAAGTTCGCTTTTCAGTACGACAAGGCGCTGCGCGGCCTCTCGCCGGCGGCCGAACGTCGCCTCCTCGAGCATGACTGGCCGGGCAACGTCCGCGAGTTGCAGAACCGGCTGATGCAGGCAGTGCTGCTCAGCGAGACCGACCGGGTCGAAGAGCGGGATCTGCAGATCGAGGCTCCTCCGGCCTTGGCCGTGGCCGGGGATGGGACGGTCGCGGACTCGCCTCTCGAGGCCACCGAGGAGCGCTTGCGGGCCTGTCTCCGGGGCTTGGTGGCCGAAGCCGTCGGGGATTCGACGGTGCGGGCGATGCCGATGGGGCGATGGCTCGAGGAAGACCTCATCTTGGCCGCCGATCGCCTCAGCGAAGGTGCCATCCTCGCCGGTTCGCGGCGCGTCGGAATTCCCGAGAGTACCTATCGGCGGCGCCTCAAGCGGGTCTCGGCGGCGTCCGAAGCCGGCTTGCTGCCGCGGGCCGAAGCTTGGCAAGAGATCCGGGCTCTCCTTCCCGACTGGCTGAGCGAGGGAAAGGTGGCCGGAGACCGGTTGCGCTCCTTGCGGCGGATGCTGCTGGCGCTGGTGGTGGAGCATTTCCCGCACAGCACCGGAGACGCCGCCGGCCTCATGGGGGTCTCCGAGCCGACCTATCGGCGCTGGAAGGAGAGCGAGCTGCCGTCCGCCGGCATTCACTAGCAGGCTGCTGAAAAAGTCCGCTTCGCGACTTTTCCAACGCTGCTAGCTGTTTGTCTCAGGGGGGCGAGAGGCGCCCCCCTCGGCCGCACGCACATGTCGTGCGGCCTCACCCCCGACCTCGGCGGCTCTTGCCGCCG
>JBCCHV010000079.1 GCA_039028635.1 Acidobacteriota bacterium | reverse complement strand
GACGATCGTGGCGGTGCCGTGCAAGCCGTGGCGCAGCAGCTCGGCGAAGATGCCGTACTCGGCAGCCCCCATGTCGAACTCGAGAAGCACGCGATCGTCGAGGTCGACCTCGAGGGCCCGAAAGACAATGCCGGCGGGCAAGGTCTGCTGGCCGTCGACGGAGCGGGTGGTGAAGGTCGGCAGGAACTCTGTCGTCAGGCCGCTCGCCGGCGCCAGGCGGACGAACGGCAAAGTGCCCGAGAGCACCGTGTCGCGCAGATGCTTGGCGAGGGCGGTGCGGTCCTCGTCGGCGATCCCCGGCACCGCCACCAGCGTCACCTTGACCCGATGGCGATCGCCATCGCGGTAGTACTCCGGCCGCAGAGGCGGCCGGCCGGTGGCACCGTCCTGCTCGACGTGGTAGCCGAGCTTGAAGGTGGTCGGCAGGAAATGGAAGGTATCCGGCCGCTCCGTGTCGCGGAAATGCAGTGTCGCCCCGGAAGGGCCGCGGACGTGTCCCCAGCCGTTGTTGCCGGCTCGCAGCAGGTCCGGATAGGCCGACGGGTGGTTCTGCGGCCGCTGCACCTCGAAGGTGATCGAGCCCTTGGTCGTCCCGGGCTTCTCGGTCTCCGTCGGGCGCGGCTTGGGCGCCTTGTGACGTCCTCCCACCTTGCGCAACTGCGCCTCCGTCGGGCGCCGGGCGATGGTCAGATTGCGCATCAGGTTGGGATTGATGCGCGGCTGAGCCGCGATCGAGAGGAGCTCGGGGCGGATCTCGAGGTGGCGCGGTTGCGGATTGACCCGCAGCTCCCGCCGCGGCTGGGACGGGGCCACCCGGACGGCCGGCGTTCGCGGCTGAGGCAGGCGCGACGGACGCCTACCGGGTACCCTCGGCCGCCCCGTACGGGTGACCTTCTTGCGATAGGTGTGAGCATAAGAAAGCTGGATGTCGATGCCGTCGGGCTCACTCAGGGCCGTCACCAGCTCGCCGTAGAGCTCCAGGCCGGCGCTGCGCTGGGCGGCGCTGGCCTCGGGATCGGCGAAGGGCAGCACCAGCGAGAGCAGCTTGCGACGGGTGTCCATCACCGCCTTCATGGTGTGCTTCCGAACCTCGCCTTCGAAGCGGTAGCTGAGCACCGCCTTGGGGGTACCGCCGGTGAAGGGCAGAACCTGCACCGCCGAGGCCAAACCGCGGCGCCGCCGCAGCTCGATCTGTAGACCGGTCTTGCGACAGACCACGTCCTTGTTCCCCGGGCTGGCCTCGAGCCAGCCTTCGAGGGTGGTCCAGCGCTTGCCGTCGGTGGACTTCACCTGAGCCTTCCGGTTGCGCAGCTTGTTGACCTCGGTGGCGGTGAACAACGGCGCCACCACTACCAGCATCTGCGCCTGCATCACCATCGGCTGGTGAACGATGCGAGACATCTGCAAGGACTGCGGGAGGGTGCGTTCTGAAGGCATGGGTCTTTCCTAGCTAGCGTTCGCGGCGCGGTCGAGCACCAGGACTTGATCGGTCTGGCCGGTGAGCTCGACCTCCGAGCTCAGGGCGCGGTCGTAGGCGATGAAGCGCAGGCGAGCGTCGTAAGTGGGCTCTGCCTCCGAAGCGAGGCTGACGCGCCAGAGCTGCGGCGCGGTCGAGGTCTTCGAGAAGGTGAAACTGCGACTCTGGTCGCCGTGGGAGAGGGTGATGACGGCGAGCTGCACATCGCTCTCGAAATCGAGCAGATCGGGCAAGACCTCGACCTCGAGGAAGGAAACGGTGCCGTCCGCGGAACCTCCCAACCACACCGTTCCGGGCAACGCGTCTCCGCTGCCGAGGTCTTCCGAAGAGCCATCGGCGAACAGCTTGCGAGCGCTCCACCGCACCTTCTCGGGACCGCCTTCGAGCACCGGAATGCGAATCTCCTCCACCGCCTCCAGGGAGGCGAGCTGGAACGAGCCTCTCACCCGGTACTGATGCTCCGGATCGTCGTACAGCAGGTCGCCGGCAATCGCGGTGACGCCGTCGAAGGAGCCTTGAGGACGCAGGGTGTAGACCAGCCGCTGGCGGAACGGGCTGGCGATCTCCAAGGTCCGGTCGCGGGTGCGGGTCCAGGGAACGACCAGCTCGGTGGCGCCGGTGCGGTAGGTCACCTGAACCTCGTACTCGGGCCCGAGGAGGTCGTCCCCGGCGAGCTCGCCGGTGTGCTGGAACCAGGTGGCGCGGTCGGAGGCGGCACTCAGCTCGAGGGTCTTCGAGTAGACGTCGCCGGAGGGCGCCCGGTGGCGCAGCTCGACCCGCGCCGACTCCACCATGTCGCTGGGCGCGGTGAGGGCGAGCTCGACCCGCAGGGCCTCCATCGCGCGCGGCGAGATCAGCAGTCGACGGTCGCTGGTCTCGACCCAGTCGCTGACCGTGTCGGGACCATCGAGGTAGCTGACCTTGGTGCGGTAGCGATAGCTTCGAATATGGCTGCCGTCGGAGCGGCGCGCGGTGTCAAAGCGCCAGTGGGCGGCGTCCTCCTCGCTCTTCAGGACGATGTCGGTGCTGCGCTTCACCATCGGCCGCGCCGGGTTCTTCTCGTCGGGCTCTTCGTAATCGAAGAACACCTGGATGGCGGCGATGCCGTCGCGCTCGAAGCTCACGCCAGAGCTCGAGGCGGTGACGTGCATCAGGCTGAAGAAGCCGTCCGTCAGGCGCAGCTCGCGGAAGGACGACGCCAGCGCGTCGGGGCCATCGAGGAGGAGATGAATCGGCCCGTTGGGATAGACCTTGCGCTCGATGGTCTGGCGCGAGTCGAGCTGCAGGTCGAACACCATACCGGGATCGCCGGCGCTGATCTCGAGCAGATCGAAGCCAGCCGCATCGGATTCGTCGTCGGCCCCCGGCTGCGCATCGCCGAACATCGCCGGGATCACCCGATCGCTGAGGACCTCGGTGGCGAGGGTGAACATCGCCTGCTGCACGCTGTCGTCGCCACCGCCGGTGTCGTCGGTGTCGATCTCGACCCGAATGTCCTGATCGAGAATCGCCTGGCGGATCGAGTCGCGCAGCACCCGCGGCTGGATCATCGCCTTGACCGGATGCTGGCTGCGCACCGCCAAGGCTTGGAAAGCGGCGGGATTGAAGACGCCGGTGTGGGCCATCGCCACCCAGCGGGCCATCGGATGACGCACCAGGCGATAGGGCCGCGCCTGGCGCCACACCCGCTTCTCGATCACCTTGCGCTCGGCATGGATCTTCATGGTGGCGGAAACCCGCGCCTTGTAGGTCAGGTCGTAGGAGATGACGATCGGAATCTGCTGGTCGCGATCTTCGAAGGCGCTCCAGAAGATCTCCGAGCCGACATCGTCGAGCTCGACGGCGAAGGAAGCTCCAAGGTCGCCGGCGAGATCCGGACGCACGCTCTCGGTGGCGTGCCGCACCAGCCCCGTCTCGCTCACCTTGAAGGTCGCCAGAGAGACCTGGCCGTCGCTCCACAAGGGCGAGGCGAGGATCGGTTCGGTGCTGGTGATGGCGTGACCGAAGGGCCGCTTGCGGGCCGCCTTCTCTTCTTCGAGCCGCGTCCGCAGCCCATCGACCACCCGCTGCCGGCGCTCCTCGTCGAGGTTGAGGACGGAACGGAACATGACGAAACCGCCGCCCGCCTCCTCGCCTTCTGCGAGGCTGCCGACCTCCTTGAGGTATTTGATGAAGAGGAAGTCGGCGTTGCCCTCGTCGTCCGCCGGAATCATCGGCTGATCCGGCAGGGGATAGAACTTTCGCGGTTCTTCGTCGTCGCGGAAGATCTGCAGGCCTTCCAGCTCAATGGGGTCCATGACGCTCAACATGAGGTATCTCCTAGGCCGGGTCAGGCGGCCACGATGGGGACGGTCAGTAGGGTCTCGGTCGAAGGAGTCCAGCGTCCGACGTCGCGCTCTCCGGAGGTGCGATGAACGATCAACCGGTACTGGTAGCCGCGCTGGCGAGGATCGGCGATGGCGATCGCCCAGCGCGGCCGGTCGGCGCGCGCCCGCAGCACCGCGGTGTGGTTCTCACGCACCCGGTTGGGCACGTCGAGGTAGGCCAGCTCGACCTCGATGAGGTGAATCCCGGCGGCGGTCAGCTCGGGCCCCACCGGCGCGATATCGACCACCAAACGATGGCTCGCCACCCGCCCCACGACCACCAGCGGCGCATCGCTGTCGGCCCAATCGTCTTCCTCCACCCGGCCGCTCGACCAGGTGCGGGTGACGCGGTAGCGGAAGGAGCGATCCGCCGGATCGGGCAAGTCGAGGGCGACCGGCGTGAGCGAGCCGGGACCGTCGAAGGTGAAGGTCCCGGTCGGCGCCGTGGGCGATTTCTGCACCGCCACCAGCACCCGATCGAGGTCGGTCCAGTCATCGTCCGAGAGGAGCTGGATGGTCATCTGGCCGGGAAAGGCCGGCGGCAGGCGCAGCACCCGGGTTTCCGCCAGCAGCGGGGCGAGCTCGAGCAGACGGCCCTCGGCGGTGAGATAGGCGGGGATCACCTCCAGCCGATCGCCGGCCTGGAAATCGTGAAACCACACCGTCTCCGCCGCACGCTCGGCGTTCAAGGCGACCTCGCGCTCGGCGCGCATCCCTTCCTCCCGCCAATGCAGCACCCGCACCCGGCAGAGCAGGACCCGCTCGTCCGCCGGTGCTTCGAGACGCAGCTCACGCAGGCCGAGGAGGCGTCCGAAATCTAGCGCCAAGGCGCGGCTATCCCCGGAGATCGACTCCAGGGCCACCGCTTCGCCGGCCTCGATCGGTGCGTCGTCCGCGAAGCGCACCTCCGGCCGCAGCGACCAGGTGCCGTCCGGAGAGGCATCGGCCCAGGTCTCGAAGCGAGTCCCCTGGGTTGCCGGATCCAAGGTCTCGCTCGCTCCGTGGGAGCCGAAGGAGAAATGCAGGACCGCCTCTTCGAGGTGCAGATCGGCCAGCGGCCGCGTGCTCTCGACCGCGAGAGAAAAGCGTTGAAAGAAGGGGTGATCGGTGGTCTCGGCATCGGCCAGATGCTGCTCCACCGGGGCTCCACCGAGGAGGTCCGCCAGGTGAGCCTCGCTGGTCAAGGTGCGCGAGATCACCGCCTGACGGCCGAACTCGACCTGCCCCGAGACGCGCTCGATCTGGGTACGAGCCTTGACGGCGTAGGCCGATCCGACGCCCAGCACCTCGCCGACGCCCCCCAGGGAGGTACGCGCCGGTTGCCGCGAGAGCGCCATCACCGGTTGGCAGAAGCGCTCGACGATCTCGCGGTCGATCCAGGCCAGAATCACCCCCGGGTCGGCCATCGCGGACTCGCCGTCCAATCCCTGGACGGCATGAATCCGGATCGCCTGCTGCTCCACCAGCTCCTCGCGCAGACGCTGAACATCGTCCACCGCCAGCAACATGCCGCGGCGGGAGTGGCTCGAAAAATGATCGTAGACTCGCTCCCAGTCGACATCGGCCACCACCTCGAGGGCCGGCCAGAGGCCCTCGACGGCGAAGCGGTAGATCACCCCCACCGGCGCCCCACCACTCACAAGAGCGGCCTCCATCAACTGCACTCCGGCCGGATCGAGGGCGACCGTGAAACGCGCCCGATGGGGTGGGTCGATGCCCGCCGCGACCTCTCCAAAGGGGCGTCGCACCAGCCCCGAGAGGCCGCCGTCGTCATCCGTTTCGCGACCGAGGAAGAGCAGCTCCGCGGTGGCCCTCACCGGGGTCACCGCCAACAGCTCGATGCCTTCGTCGTCGAGCTCGTCGGCGAGCTCGAGACGACACGCTTCCAGGCGCTCTTCCGGATGACCGGTGTCGAGGCCGAGGTGGAGATGCCCACCGGTCAGCTCACCGTCCTCGAGAAAGCGCAGCAAACCGAGGTCCGGCACCGAGTCGCCGCCGGCTTCCCGCCGAGTCGCTACGCGCGGCTTGGCGGGCAACACGTGAAAGCGCAGCGGACTCTCCGAGTCGCCGGCGAGGTCGACCCCGGCGACGGTCCGCATGGGGGCATTGAAATCGAGCACCGGCGGCTCCCTCAGCCAGCCGGCGGCTCCGGCGCCGGCTCAGGGGTCGGTTCCGGCTCGGGGGCCGGTTCCGGTTCCGGCAGCGCCAAAGGAGCGATGACGATCGCCTCGGCGACTTTGCGCTCCGGGTCCATTCGCCGCATCTCACCCTGGGCAGAAATGTAGGTCACCGTGTAGGTGTATTCCTTGGGCCCGCCCTCGGCACCGCGCACCCGCCAGATCTCGGGGTCTTTCTGATCACCGCTGAACACGAAGCTGTCGGTCTCGGAGATCTCGTTCGGCTGGTCCTCGTAGGTGAGATCGACCTGCACCACCTTGGCCTCGTCCGGGAAGGTCAGCAGCATCGGGTAGAGGTCGACCTCGAGGGTGTACTTCTCACCCACGGTGATGAAGCCCGGCTGCCCGTCGAGCCATTCGTCGGAGGTCTCCGGGAAGCTCTTGACCACACCGTCGCGGTAGATGATCGAGTAGCGGTACTGGTAGTCCCGCACTTCACGGTCGCGCAGCGGCACCGTCCAGGTGAGCTGCTGCTGGTCCGCCGTGAACAGCAGGCGGCCATCCTCGGTGTAGTCGTTCTGTTCGTCCTGGTAGCGCAGCGAAACCGCCACCTGGGCGATCGAGTCGACGCTCTGGCCGAACTCGCCGCTGCACACCACCGCCACCTCGAGCTGATCCGGAATCGGCGCGTCGATGCGCAGCCGGGAGGAGGTCGAGGGGATCCAATCGCCTTCCAGGATCTCGCCCTCGAGGGTGCGCCAGTCGACCTTGTACTCCCATTCGTTGTTCCACTCCTCGTGGATCACCTCGGTCCAGGCGGCACTCTCGTTCTCGGCATCGAAGACGAAGCTCTGCTCGAGGGTTTCGCCGAGGGCCTCGGAGTGATAGCGGCAGCTCAGTTTGGCCTGCGGGAACTTCTCGAGGTCCACCAGCCCGAGGCCGAGATCGACCTCGAGCATGCCGAGCTGGCCGACGTCGACGACCAGGAAGTCGTCGCGAACGTTGTGCTTCTCGAAGGTGAAGTTGCGGCTCGAATCCTCGTAGTGCACCGTCGCCGACCAGTCGTAGGTGACGTCGCGCAGGCGGTTGGCGAAGGTCAGGAAGGTCTGGAGCTCGGCGCCGTCCTGGAAATTGAACGACTCGCTGATCTCCTCCAGCCCGCCGCCACCGACGCGACGGCGCTTGTAGTGCACGCTGACCGTCACCGAGTGCAGCGGCAGATTGGTGAAGTCCGCATTGACCCGAATCGGCACCTTGAGGAAGGTGAAGAAGTCGGTGCGCAGATCGACGAAGGCGACCAGCTCGTCGAGATCGCCGCGCTGGAAGACGTTGGCCAGGTTGGCCGACGGCGTATAGCCCTGCACCAGCACCATCTTGCGGTCGACCCGGAAGTTAAAGTTCGACGAGTACTCCTGCTTGAAGGACTCGAGCCACTGGCGATCGAGCTCCTCCGGCGGTGGCGAGGCCTCGAGGGCGTTGTCGAGCTCGCGGGCCAGCATGTCGAGGCCGAACTTCTCGAGGGCCAGGATCGACTCCTCGTCGACCTCCGAGCTGCCCGGGATCACCTCGACCCCGGCGTCCTTGCTACGCGACAGCTCCTCGGTGACGCTGGTCACCTTGTCGATGCGGCCACGGCTGCGGCTCATGCTCAGATAGCCGCCCCACTCGTCGGTCTTTTCGTGGTGGAGCGTCTGCACCAGCTCGTAGGAGGATTCGAGATCGCACCAGACGCGCATCGTCACGCCCATCAGCCGGTGCTCGAACTCGAGGTCGTACTGGACGTTGATCGGCAGGGTGCGCAGCTCGTCGAGCTGCGACATCAGGGCCGCCCCGGCCTGGGTGAGCTTGACCATCACCGCCTTGCGGTTGCCGCCGACGCCGGCGACCTTGCCGGCCCCGACCACGCTCTCGACGAACTCCCGTTCCTCGCCCGCCTCGGCGGTGCCTTGCTCACCGGCCACCGCCACCGAGACGGTGCCGTCGAGGAATGGCACGTAGCTGAGAATCACCTCGATCTCGCCGTCGGTTCCGAGCGCCTCCCCCTGGACCAGGGATTTGACCCGGCTGCGGATCTGCTGGAAGGTCTGAGCCGGCACCCCGAGATCGACGGTGAAGGTGAGAATGCCGCCGCCGACATCGTTGGCCGTATCCTCGGCGGTCAGCCGGTCTTCGTCGTTGCGATAGACCACCATCGAGAAGATCGGTTTCATCTGCGCATCGAGGGCGAGGCGCGGCTCCGGTGCCAGCAGATAGAACTGCCAGCGTCGCTTTTCGTTGCGCCCGATGGGTTCGGTACTGTTGGCGTCGTCCCGATAGATGGTGTAGGACTGATTACCGAAGGCAACGGTCAGGGGATTGGTCAACGTCAGCATGGATCAAGCCTCTCGTGGTTTCATTGAGTGCCGGTCGGCCTCCGCGTCTCGCTCGGGAAGAGGGCCTTGCACCATGAATGGCGACTCGTTCGATACGTTGTTACAAACCATCACCCTGGGCTGCTCGCCGCGGCCGGTGGAGCTCTTCGAAGCCTGTGGCCGCGCCCTCGAGGTCGGTGCCCGTCCCTTCGAGGTCGTCGTCGGGGCGCCGGACGCTGACCACGGAGCCCGCCTCACCTTCGAGCGCCCGGCGGATCCCGCGCCCCTCGGCGACGCCTTTGGCCTGGCAGACCACCCCTGGGGAGCTCCCGATTGGATCGGCCTGCGCTGGTCGGAGAAGGGCGGGCTGAAGGCCAAGCCCTACCACCGCCTGGAAGGCCGCGAGTCCCCCGCTCTACCGCCCTGGCCGGAGGGCGCACCGGCGGGCCTGCGGGCGGTGATGGCTTCGCACTGGCAGGACCGTACGGAGACCTACTACCGCTACGCCATCGCCGGTCCCTGGTCCGCTTTCGTCACGGCTTGCCTCGGAGTCCTCGGCGCGCCGGTACCGGCCACCCAGATCGTTCCCCGGCCCGCCGAGCTCGGATTCTGGGTCAGCTTCGGGTGGCGGCGCGAGGAGCTCGAAACGGTGACCGTCGGAGCCGACTCACGGTGCTGGAGTGACGACCACTCCGTCGCCGAGCGTTGGTCCGTGGGTCTCTCAGAAGGTGACCTCGAGAGCTATCGGCGCAGCCTCGCCGCGGTTCGCTCTCTGGGTCCTCGGCCCCATGGCGGTTGGCACAACATGCTGGCCTGGAAGTGCGATCGCCGGGGAGCCTTCCAGCGCGCAGTCTCGCTGCGCGTTCCACCACCCTCCTCGCCGCCCTCGATCAGACCGTAACGTTCGCTGCCGGGACGGCGCCCAAGGGCGGTGAGATGCTGCTCCTGGACTCCCCCGTCGAGGCCGCTGGCCTGGCCTTCTACCGCGACCACGCCGACCCGTCGACCTTTCACCTGCTGCCGGGGGCCCCTCGCCTTCTCTCGGACGGTCTCGAGCTGCTGCGCTTTCGCGGCCAGGGCGAGGGACGCGACGGTGGCCTGCTGCGCCTCGAGCTCGACCTCGAGCCGGAGCCACAGCAGGTCGAGGCCGCCAGGGACGAGCTCGCCAACCGCTTCGGCCTCGAGCCCAACCTGGTGCCGGTGGTCTTCGACCAGGGCGCGGTGCGACTCGCCGTCCTCGGCACAGACAGCGATCCCAGCGACACCGACGGCGAGCCCGGCGAGGCGGAATCGCGCTTCGTCGAGCAAGTCCTGGGAACCGCCTCGCCGTCCCTCTTCCACCATCAGAGAGCCATCTTGTCGGCACCCCTGACGGCCGACGGTGCGGTGCTGGTGGAAGCCGCCCTGGTGGGCGACGGCTCTCCCCTGCTGGCGATCTACGACCTCTCCTTTTCGGGCCTTGCCCAAGCCCGCGGTTTACTCGCCGAGGTCGACTATCGGATGGCCTACGACTTCCTGCGCACGCGGCTGAAGGCCGACACCCTGCTGCTGCGCGCCGACCTCGACCGCGAAGCCGAAGCGCTCGCCCGCGAGGGACACCTTCGCATCACCGACGTCGACTACACCGGCAGCGATCCGGCGGTCCTGGCGGAGCGCGAACGGCAGGTGCGAGAGACGCTGCTGGAGCTCTCCGAGATGCTGTTCTTCCAGCCGACGGCAGCGCCCGAACCGACGGAGGGCCAGTCGAGCGAAGCGCGGACGGCGGAGGCACGGCCGGTGATCGGGCGCGGTGCCTTCGTCCTGCGCTCGCTGCTGCAGCACGACGAGCAGACCCTGACCTACGACCTGCGGGAAACCTCCGTCCGGCAGCGCCGGATCGCTCCCCAAGGCGCGGTGGACTTGCCTTCCGACATGGAGAACGACTGGCTCCTCGAAGTCGACCTCGGCGAAGGCGAAACCCGCGAGCTCACCTACGAAGCCTTCAGCCTGGAGGACGCCGACTGGAAAAGCGTCGAAGCGGTGCAGATCGACGCCCGAGTCGGCACCGAGGAGCGTAGCCTGGTGCTCTCTGCCGATCAGCCGAGGGCCAGCGCCGTCCTCCCCGCAGGCGACCTGGAGTGGCGCCAGCGGCCGCTGACGCGCCCCGCCCCGGAGGATCTCGGCGAGCCACCGCCGGCGACGGGCTTCACCGCGGCGAAGACCCGCACCGTCCTCATCGAGCCCGAGATCGCCGCCCAGCGGCGGCGCCTGCACATCACCCTCGGACCCGCCGTCCTGGAGCGGGTCGAGCGCTTCGAGGGTCGACTTTCGGACCACCAGCGTTCACGCCTTCTGCTGCTCGACAAAGAGCGTCCCGAAGTCGACGTGACCGTCTGGGGCGAGACCGCCCTCGAGCTCAGCGGTAGCCTGCGTCTACTCGACGGCGGCGAGGTCGCCATCGAACGAGTGATCGGGCCGCAGAGCCGGCACCTGTTGATTCAGCCGGATCACCACATCGAGCGCCGCATTCGAGTTGTTCTGCGGGATCCCCTCGAGCGCTATCGCAGCGCCTTCGTCGAGATCGAGCCGATCGCTGACGAAGGGACGGCCAGTCATGACCAACGCGTCAGTCTCGAGCTCACCCCGCAAGCCACGACCGCCTTTTGGACCGTCCCGGCCACCACCTCCCTCGAAGGCGGCTACCGCTATCGCCTGCGCACCACCGGCCGCAACGCCGAGGTCATCCAGGGCGACTGGCATGCCGCCGCCGGCCCGCTGCTGGTCGTCGGCGACACCGACCTCCAGACTCACGACGTCGAAGTGGTGGTGCTACCGGCCGAAGACCTGGCAGCCGCCAGCCTTCGTCTGACTTCACTGAATCCGCCCGCGGGAGTCACCGCCAAGGTCGAGGCTTTCCTCGAGGCCGGCGCACCGGCCACCACCCTGCGGCTGCCCTTCGAAGCCGGGTCGCGAGAGCCTCGCTATCGGGTCGAAGGAGAGTTGTTCTTCAACACCGAGATCCGGACCCTCGAAGCGCGAGAAACCACCGACGAGATCTTGATCCTGCCGGCGCCCGAGTGACGCCGGCCTCGGCGCAAAAAAGGGCGGCGAAGGGCCCGAAGAAGGACCACCACACCGGGCTCGGGCCACCGAGTGGGAAACTGAAATGGCTTCTCCCTCGCCGGCTCGAGGCGGCGAGGGAGCATTCTCAGCGCAGCAGGGAGCTGCCCATCAAGGACAAGCTGAAGACTTCGTCGCGGGCGGCGAGGCGTCGCACGGCGGCGCGATCGACCCGGCCGATCACCAGGTCACCGATGCGACCCAGGCCGTAGGGAAGGAGCTCTTCGGCCGCTGGAATCGCGCCGGAGAAGGTGACCGTGATCTCGAAGCTCTGCATCTCGGGATCGCCGAAGGCGGCTCCGAGACGCGAATCGAGCTTGGCGTACTGCTCGGGGGTCAGCTCCTCGCTGCTGGTCCCTGGGCTGCCGGCGCCGTCCTCGAAACCGGCTTCACTGGCCGGTTCTCGAGACTCCTCCGAGCCGTTCTCTTCATTCCTGGAGGGCTCCCCGGAGTCCGGTTCCTCACGGGCCGACTCGTCCGCCTGCGGAGCAGACTCTTCGCGAGCCTCCTCCGCAGGCGCCTCGGCGGCCTGCTCGTCGGCAACCTGCTCGTTGGCGGCCTGCTCGTCGGCAGGCCGCACTTCGGCCGGTCGGTCCGGCGGTGGGCAGTCACCGTTCATGAGCCAAGTCTACCGCTCACGGCTTCATCAGGTTGGCGTCGATCAGGCCGGCGCCCCAGTCGTCCGCCGAGGTCGGCGCGGTGGCCGGCATCGGCGTCGTGCCGTCGCGCAAGGTCGTCGGCACCGAGCAGGTGGCCAGACGAGCGCGAATCTGACCCAGCGTCAAGTTGGGCTCCTCGGCCATCACGTTGGCGATGAGGCCGGCCACCGCCGGGCTCGCCATCGAGGTTCCCGGCATGCGTCGCGCCAGGGTGTTGACGGTGAACAGGCTCGTCGTTCCGGAGGCGATCTCGTCGGTGAGATCCTGCACCGAACGCGCTGAGATGATCATGTTGCCGGGGGCGGTGATCTCGACCCCCGAGTTGGCCGGTTGATTGCGCAGCGGCCCCGGGCTCGAGAAGCTGGTGATCGCTCCCTCCGGATTGGAGTCGGCAATGATGTCCGGCCCCGGCGGATTGGGCACCGCCAAATTGGCGTTGCAGGAGCCCACCGCGATGACCCCCTCGGAGTCCGCCGGCGAGCAGATCAGGTGGGAAATATCCGCCGCCGCCACGCCGCGAAACTCAGCGTTCTCGCGCCCCGCCCAGACGTGGAAGTCGAGGTCTCCCGAGGTGCGGTTGCGCACCGTCACCCGCCAGCGGCCGGTGGTCAAACCGTTGAGGGTATTGAAAGCCGCCGTCAGAGCAGGCGAGGCACCGGCTGGAATCGAGGACGGCCCCAAGGGAATCGGGATGGCTCCGGCCACCGTCCGAACATCGGTCGTGGTGCCGTTGATTCTCCAGTTGCGATCCACTCGCACCTGGGTGAAGTTGCTCCCCAAGAGCGAAACCGTTCCGGCGGGATCGGGCACCAAGGCCGTCGCCGTTTGAAGCCGGATGCGAATGTTGAAGTCGCGGTTGTGCGGATCACGCGGCCCGAAGGACGTCCCGACATGCACTCCCTGGGCCCAGAAGGTCACCCAGTTGGGGGTGTGGGTGGCCTCCTGGCTATAGTTCGGCGTCACCGCCGTCAAAGACCCTGGATTGCGGGTGTTGACTCGCAGGTCCAGGTCGTTGACGTTGTCAGGATCCGGATTGGTCACCCAGAGGGTGATGACCTCGGTGTAAGGGATGCGGCTATCGAGGCCGGTGAGGCCGAACTCGAAGTTGCGCTGCCCCGAAGCCGCCACGCTGCGCTGGATATGGCGCTGGTCGCCGCGTTCGTTGCCGGCCGCCGCCACCAGCGCGAGGCCGGGCCGGTCCTCGCCGTTGAGCTGAGAGACATCGGCCAGGGAGCGACTCAGAGAAGCAGTTCCATCGTGGGCGTGGTCATGGTTGCCAAAGCTCATGTTGACCACCACCGGCGTCCCGGCTTGATTGCGCTCGGCCTTCTCCAAGATGTAAGCAATGGCGGTGTAGACATCCCAGTCGGAGATCGACCGATCCGCCGCTGAGAACTCGTTGTCCGGCTCGGTGCGAGCACGACCCCGCTGCACCGCGACGATATTGGCCTGCGGCGCCATACCGGCCGGCACCGGATTCGGCCCGGTGACCTCGGCCCCGGCGGCGATGCCGGTGACGTGGGTGCCGTGAGCCCCGCCATCGCGGGCATTCCCGACGGTCGCACCGGTGTGCTCGGTGCCGTGACCCCAGAACATCTCGCGCAAGAAATTGCCGAAGGTGTCGCCAGGGACGCTGAAGCCATCCGCCGGCGTCGGGCCGGCATCGTCACCCTGCTCCCATACCCCGAGGACTCGGCCGGCGAAGGCCGGGTGCTGAGCGTCGAGGCCGGAGTCGATCACCCCAACCACCGTCCCGGCGCCGCCGCGGTTGGCGGCGGCGATGCGAGTCTCGAGGGCCGGAAGGTTCACCATCGGCCGGACATCCGAGAGCTTCGGGAGCAGCGGCTTGGGGGCTTCGAGGGATTCGACGCCGTCGAGGCCTGCGACCTCCCCGACCCGCTCCGGCGGCACCAGGAGAATGCGATTCTCACCTTCTCCGAGGCTGCTGATGCCCTCCGGCAGCTCGGTGCCTGGCGCCACCCGCGCGAACACTTTGACGGCGGGCTCCTCGGTATTGGTGGTCACCGTCGAGTTGCGTAGCTCGGCGGAGCGCGCCTCCCCTTCCTCGGGCAAGGTCTGCATGAAGTCGGCGAGACGAGCGTCGATCGCCGGGCGCGCCGTCACCGGCATTTCGGCACCTTCGCCCTCTTCGGCCTCGAAGCAGACGAAGTCGTAGAAGTCTCCCGCCTCGCCAAAGTCAATCGGCACGGTGTGGAGAACCCGGGCCTCGACGGGCAAGCCGTCGGCACCGCGGCGGAACCCCCAAACCACCTCGCGCATGCCGCTGTCCCTCGCCGCAGACGGGTCGAGGAAACGCGCCGGCAGCAGGGAGTAGATGTACTCGTCGTAGCGCTTGAGCTGCAGCTCGATGATGTTGCGCTGCCGATAGTCGGCTGCCAGGCCCGCGGGAATCTCCCGGCTGTCGCCGGACCAGCGCTGGTAGTAATCACCGCCCTCGGTGAAGGTGAAGAAATGGTAGAGGGTTTCGCGGAAGACCTGGACCGAGCCGGCGAGGCTGGCGAAGGCCTCGGGCACCTCGTCGTGCTCGAAGAAGTTGACCGCCAAGGTGGAGCGATCGGCCGTCCCGGCGATCGCCTCGGACCAGGCGGCGGCATCGGCGGAGACCTCTTCGGTCGCATAGAAGTCGACATTGCTCATCACCCGCTGGATCTCCTCGGCGGAGTCGTCGCGGATGTCGGCGACATCGCGCAGCCAGAGCAAGAAGACCTTTTGCGGGTCGTCACCGACCACCGCATCGCCGACGGCCGGAACTCCCTGCTCGCCGAGGGCGAGCTCCGGTCCGACGCCGATGGCGTAGCGCGGGGTGCGTTCTTCGTCGCCGACGACCGGCACCGGGGCGCCGCGGTGGCGGGTGTAGTTGCCGAGGCGGATCTTGCAGCGATCACCGGCGGCACGCAGCGTGCGGCGCTGGCCTTCGCTCAAGAAGGTTCCGAAAAAGAAATTCAGCGCAGCGTTGAGCTCTTGCGACATGAGGTCAGCTCCTTACGGGAGGAATGAGGATCAGAACTTCGTCCCGCGCCGTCTCCGGCCCCACGGTTTCCCGTGAGCCGTCCGCCCGGAACCACTGCATGGTGTAGGTGTACTCGTCGCCCCCACCGGCCTGCTTGGGAACCTTCCAGTGGAAGGCCTCGGGAACGCCCTCGAAGGTCTTCTCGACATTCGGATCGGCCCAGTCGGGCGCATCCGGATAGTCGAGGCGGAGCTTGGCGAGCACGAAGCCGGCGGCGGTGAGATCGGGGGTCAGGATCCGCACCTCGACCTCGAGCATGCCCTCGACGATGTCGCCGACGATCAGGTTGCGCTCGGCGGTCTCGCGCGACGGCGTCGAGCGGGTGGTGCCGTCGTTGCCGAACACGGTCACCGCGTAGCCGTAGCGAGGATCCTCGTCAAGGCGCGAGCGGAACAGGGTCCAGCCGGCACTCGCCCCGTCGCCGGTGAGCTCGAGACTGGTCTGCTGGTTCTCGTACTCGAGCTCGACCAGGGCCTTGCGAATGCGCGCCAGCGGATCCACCAGATTGACCGAGATCGGCACCGCCTTGGTCGGCGGTTGGTTGAGGACCATTAGCTGGGCGCCCTCGCCGCTCTGCAGCACCGGTCCCTCCTGGGAGGAGGCATAGAAGTAGGTCGAGGCGACCTCGAACTTTCGCGAGGCGCCCTCCGGCGGCCGAATGTGCACCACGGCGGTCGACTCGCTCTGGGTCAGAACATGGGTCGACGAGGCGTTGGCGCCGGCCGCCGCCTCGGGATAGCGCACCTCCGTCTGGATGCTCTGCACCGCCGCCCAATCGACCTGGCCGGCCGTCACCGTGACCGGGAAGGTCGCACCGACCACCCGCGGATCGATGTCGAGATTGCGGGTGCTGGTGCGAATCCACGGCGAGGTCGCCGACGATGAGCCGTCGCCGAGGGCGAAGCCGGCGCGATAGTGAACGATCACCTGATACTCCAGCTCGACGCTCAAGCGGTGGTCGAGGTGGAAGGCGAAGGAGCCCGTCTCGCCAGGGGCATTGAGCACGAACTCGTCGGTATCCTTCGGCCCGCTGCCGTCCTCCCGCACGCCGTAGCGCACCTTGACGTTCATCGAGCGCACTCCCTCGGCCTCGAAGTCGGCGGTGCTCGACACGCTGCCCTCGAGACGCTCGAAGAAGGGATGGCGCAGGTCCACCAGGACGATGCGGTCGGAGAGGTCGGTGCCGGCCGAGGCGAAGCGCAGCGAGCTCTGCGGCGCCGCCGTCCGCCGCTGGGCGGAGACCTGGCGCAGATCGAAGGTGATGGTCTGCTGCTCTTCCTGGGACAGGGAGCGCATCAGATAGCCGACCTGCGGCCGACCGGCCTGATTCCAGCGCTCGACCGCCGTCAGCGACCGCTCGCCACCGCCCTCGGCCGCGCCATCACCATCGCCATCGCTTTCACCGGCCGGCGGCGGATCCTCGCCGCCGGGGCGGGAGGCGTTGGCGTTGGCCGAGCGACCGGCGTGCCGCGGTCCGGCGGTGTCGCCGGTGTTGCCGCGGCCGGTGGCCGCCGTTTCGAGGGGGGTGGTGAAGCCACCGGTGGCGGCCACCGCCGCCGCCGCCGGGTCGTAAACCTCCAGCTCGCCGCGATCCTGCGCCAGTACCTGGCCGGGCTGCAGACCGGGTCGGAAGAAGGACCAGGTGGCGAGCTCCTTGGCGAGGTTCTGAAGCTGCGTCGCGCGCTCCGCCAGCTCGGCTCCTTCGAGGCCCAGGTAGTCGACGTCTTCGATCTCGATGCTCCCCTCCTTCATGAGGGTCTCCATCTCGTTGTCGATGTCGGCCTTGAACCACAGGGTGTTGACCTTGGCGCGGCTGCGCAGGTGCTGGTAGGACTGCCGGAAGTTGATCGTGATGCGGCACTCCCGCGCCGACATCAAGCCCTCGTAGTCGAGGTTGTAGACCACCGCGATCTGAGACGCTCCGCCGGCCTCGATGGACGATTTCATGAGCAGCGCCCCGCGCTTCGAGAGCTCGAGGCTGAACACCGCCTTGTTGTCGCCGTAGAGGGCCGGCATGGCCGAGCCGAGAATCTCCTCGACGAAGCCGGAGCCGGCATCCTCTTCGTCGCCGGAGGTCAGCCCCGGGGCCGCTCCGGCGGCTTCACCGAGGGCCGAGACCCGCACGCTGCCCCGCTCGAAGGGCACCGGAACCAGGTCCACCTGGCCCCCGACCCGCCCCTCAAGCTCGCTGCGCACGGCGGCGAGGGTGCCCCGGGAAACGCCGAGGTCGACGGTCAAGGTGAGGAAGCCGCCGCCGTCGCGGTCGCCTTCCTCGAAATCTTCGAGGGACTCGCGGTAGACCAAGAGCTGGAACATCAGCTCGTTGCCTTCCCTGGTGACCTGCGGCGAGTCCGGCATGTACCAGAAGCGGTTTTGGGCGGAGAAGTCTCGGAAGACCGTGACTCCATGAAGCTCTAAGGCGCTGTCGAGATTCAGCATGCTCTGGTTCCTAAGTCGTCAAGGGACTCTCGCGAGAGTCGGTGTTCTGAAGCGGCGCAATCGAATTCCGTGTTCGTGCAGCCCTTCCGGCGACGGCGGCGGAGAATTCGTTACATGCCGATGCGTCTCACGGATCCGAGACGGCCACCACGCAGAGGACCGGCGAAGCGCAGCTCGGCGGCGGACCCGGCGGAGCGCCGGCTCGAGGAGGTCTTCTCGGTCACCGTGCGCTGCTCCCGACCGTCGCTTGTCCGACGGCTGGACTCGAAGCGCAGCGAGCGCCGAGTCGTCCCCGGCGTCGCACCGGAGGTCAGGCGATACTCCACTTGCGCGTCGCGCAGCCCGCCCTCCCAGGCCTGCTCCAGCTCGCGGGCGGAGGCCGCATCGAGCTTCGCCTGCAGGGCACAGCGGTTGTCGCCATAAAGGGCCGGCCGTCCCGCGAGGGTGACCCGCGGAATCAAGCGCACCTCGACCGCGCCAGCGCTCCAGGTGGCCGGCGCCAAGCGCACCGGTCGACCGCCTGCCTGCTGCATCAGTCGTTTCTCCACCCGGCGGCGCAGCGCTGCCTCCAGGCTCAAGGTGGTGGTGAGGGAGACCACACCACCGCTGACCTGGAACCCCGCCGCCTGACGCTGACCGGTCAGCGTCAGCTCGAGGTCCTCGACCACCGGCGAGGCCGGCAGGGCGTAAAAAGTACTGGCGTCGCGGGTGTCCGTATAGACCCGCACCCCGGACAGGCCTGCAACTGCTATAGGGCGGTGAGGATCGAGCACGATCGGTGCCTCCGACGGTTCACTGCCCTTCGGCGTGCCAAGAAGGGCGGCGTTACCGCTTCATCTATGCTCAAGCCGGTGCGTCTATCCGGATCCCGGGCCGCCGCCCCGGCGGAGTGCCTCCCCGATCGCCCCCAAAAGCCTGTCGGTCGCACCGGAGGTCGCCTTCGTCGCAAAGGCCTGGCACGCGCCGCTCCGCCCCGCCAACCTCCAGGAAGGCAAGAAACCGCCAGGGCGGCACCACCGCCCGACCATCCACCGATGAGGAGACCACCCATGAGATGCGCCTTCCTGCTGACGATCTTCCTGGCCCTGACTTGCACTTCGACGGCCCTAGCCCAAGCGCCAGACGCCGCCGCCCTCGCCAAGCAGGCGAAGGAAGACCTCGCCTTGGCCGAGGAATACATCGACCACTACCGCCATGCTCGGGGCGCCGAGCTCCAGCGCTTCTACACCGCCGCCACGGTGTGGGAGGATCCCGCCTACAAGGTCGAGCTTCGAGGTGGCGAAGCCATCTTGAAGGAGCTTCTGCCGCAGCTCGAAGACCTCACCGTCGACCACTTCGAGGTCAAGGAACGCTTCGCTTCACCCCGGGGCGTCGTGATTTTGCTCTTCGACGTTCAGGGCAGCCTGCCGGGACCACAGGGCCGGCGGCGGTTCGATGCGCCGGTCCTGGTGCGCCTGAAGGTGGCCGATGGCAAGGTCCTGCTCCACCAGGACTACCCGGACTACACCTGCTTCGCGATGCAGAGCGAGGCCCAAGCCAGCGGAGAGCTGACCTACGACGACCTTCCCGCATGCCCCGACTGATCGGCCCCGCGGCCTGATGCGCAATCGGGTCGCTTTCACCATCCTGCTGACGGCGCTGGGAGCGTGGCTCGTTCTCAGCTTCGTCATCGCCATCCAGATCGATGTCGGCGGCCTCTACGCCGAGGCCGAGGTCGTCACCCTGCGGGCGATTCTCTGGCAGCTCCTCTCCAACTGCTTTTGGTTGCTGGCCCTTCCAGCGCTGGTCGCCCTTGCCCGGTGGGCTCCGATCCGGGCCGGAACCTGGCCATGGGCGGTGCCCTTTCACCTCGTCTCGGCCGTCGTGTTCGCCGCCCTCCACGGCCTCCTCGCCTTCGCCCTGGCACGGCTGATCGAGCCCTTTCCGGAAGTCGCCGAAATGACCGTTGGCCAGGGTGTGACGACCTTCTTGGCGATCACGCTGCATCTCGAGATGGTCCTCTACTGGGGCATCCTGGGAGCCATCTCGGCCTATCGCGCCCATCGCAAGGCCCGTCGCCGGGAGCGCGAAGCGGCAGCGCTACAGATTCAGCTCAGCGAGGTTCGACTGCAAGCCCTCGAGGCTCAGATCCAGCCCCATTTCTTCTTCAATTCGCTCAACACCATCGCCATGATGATCCGCTCGTCCTCCTACGATCAGGCGATTCGACTGGTCGCGGATGTCGGGGACCTGCTGCGCTACGCCCTCCAGGCCGGCGAAGATCATCAGACGACCCTGGCCCGTGAGCTCGCCTTCGTCGAGCGCTACCTCGAGGTCGAGAAGGCCCGCTTCGCCGATCGCTTGACCTGTCACATCGAGGTCGCCGATGGCTTGCGGCGCTACTCCTTTCCGACCCTGGCTCTGCAACCGCTGGTGGAGAACGCGGTGCGCCATGGCATCGCCCGCGATCCCCGCGCCGGCGAGATTGCGATCAGCGCCTGGCTCGACCAAGACATGCTCGAAGTGCGCGTCGAAGACGATGGCCCCGGGCCACCCTCGTCGGAGGTGCCTCACCCGGGGGTCGGAATCGGCAACACCGCAGCCCGGATTCGTGCCCTGTACGGCCCGCGGGGCACCTTGAGCCTGGAGCGCATCGGCGACCGCACGCGGGCGACCATTCGCCTCCCGGCGCAGGTCCTTTCCGCAGAGGCCGAGCCGTGACCCTGAGGGCGTTGATCGTCGACGACGAGCCCTCGGCCCGAGCCGGTCTGGCGGCGCTTCTCGCCCGAGATCCCACGGTCGAGGTCGTCGGCGAAGCCGCCTCCGCCGAGGGCGCCGTGGAAGCCATCCGATCCCTGCGCCCAGACCTCGTGCTGTTGGACATTCAAATGCCCCAGGGGAGCGGCTTCGACGTCCTTGCGACCCTCGCCGAAGACACTCCCCATCCCCTGGTGATCTTCGTCACCGCTCACGACGAGTTCTCTCTTCAGGCCTTCGAGGTGCACGCCCTCGACTACCTCTTGAAGCCCTTCTCGGACGAGCGCTTTTGGCAGGCTCTGGCGCGCGCAAAGGAACAGAAGCGATTGCGCCAGTCCCTCGATCTGGGCGAACGAATCCGCCGCTTCGCCGAAGATCATCAGCTCGCCCGAGCCCCGGGCGGCGTTCACCAGCCGCGCCGACGGTTCGCCCTTCGCAGTCGCGGCCGAATCCACTACGTCGACGCCGACGAAGTCGACTGGATCGAGGCTGCCGAGGACTATTGCCGCCTGCACACCGGCAAGCGCAGGCACTTGATGCGACAGACCATGAGCGGCCTCGAGGCAAGCCTCGATCCACGACGCTTCCGGCGCATCCATCGCTCCGTCATCGTCAACCTGGACCGCGCCGTCAGCCTGCGACCGGGAGCCCGAGGCAGTGCCGTTCTGGTGTTGCAAGACGGCACCGAGCTGCCGGTGTCGAAACAGCACCGCCGGTCTCTGGTCGAAGCTCTCGAAGGCTGACCCCGAAACCTCCGATCGTGGCCCCCCGTAGTGCGGCCATGATCACAGCCCAGGAGGTTTCCCGATGAAAACTGCGAGGATCCTTGCGGTTCTGACCGTCAGCTCACTTCTCGCCGTCCAGACTCCCCTTTTCGGAGCCGACGCCAAGACCCCGGTGATGGTTCTGGGGACATTCCATCTCGACAATCCCGGCCGAGACGTTCACAACTTCGAAGCCGACGACGTGCTCAGCGAGAAACGCCAGCAGGAAATCGAGGAGGTCGTCGCCCAACTCGCCGAGTTCCGGCCGACGAAGATCTGTGTCGAGGTGCCACTCCTCGCCAAGGGCGAAGGCCAAGCCCAGGACCGCAAACATTCCGGCTACACGGAGCGCTACACCGACTATCTGGCGGGCACCATGGAAGAGGATCGCAACGAGGTCTACCAAATCGGCTTTCGTCTCGCCAAGCGCCTCGGCCATGAGCGCATCTACCCCGTGGACGCGGACTCTCCATGGAGCGGCTTCCGCTTCGGGGCGGTCCAAGAGAGCGCCCGCAAGCACGGCCTCAGCAAGATCATGGAAGACGGCCACGCCAAGACCCAGGCCATCCTCGAGCAGCTCCAGGAGCTCCAGACCCGAGGATCCGTGGGCGATCTCCTACGAGCCGGCAACGACCCCGAAATGCTGATCACCCTACAGCAGGGATACACCGACGTGATGGCGCGCATCTCGGCGGACGAGGACTACATCGGCCCGGATCAGGTCTCGAACTGGTTCGGCCGCAACCTGCGGATCTACGCCAACGTCGACCGCCTCGCCGAGCCCGGCGACCGCATCCTGGTGATCTTCGGCGCCGGCCACGCCTACTATCTGCGCCAGTTCTTCGGCGAATCGGCGCGCTACGAGCTGGTGGACGTCAGCGACTATCTCTGACCCAGGGTTCCGGGAGTTGCTGCACCGGTCTTGACCCGGAACGACCGAAAGCCGTGCTCGGCTCTCTCCCAGCTCAGGATCTGCCAGGAAGCCATCAGCTCTAGGGCTTCCTGGTCATCGAAGTCGTGACGTCGACAAGTCCGCGTGGGGTTCGACGAATCATCGGCACTCGGCGGCATCGGCCAAGGGTTCAGAACCACGAAGCCCAGCGCACCTGGACACAAGACCCGGTCGAGCTCCCGGAGCGTGGCCTGGCCCTCCGGCTTCTCCATGTTGTCGATGATGAGCACCGCGAGGAAGGCATCGAAGGATTGATCGGTGAAGGGCAGCCTCGTGACGTCGCCGACAGTGAAGACCGCCCTCGCCTGCTCGGGCCTCCATCTCGCCCCCAGAGCACACCCACCGACAGCAGAGTCGATTCCGACGACGGCAGCGTCGATTTCGGACGCGAGGAAGTTGCTCCAGCGCCCGAATCCCGACCCCAGATCGAGAACCCGCCGCCCCCTCGCCCGCTGCAGGAAAGTGGCACAGTCGAGCATGAGACCCGACGGCGGTACGGACTGCCAGGAGTCCGGCGCTTCGCGGAAAATACCGGCCCAAACGTTCCGGTCGTCTTGTTGGTAGTCCATTCCTCAATCCAAGGCCAAGACCCGAAGACTCACTCGATCAGCAGGACAGCAATTCAACCCGCTCGGCAACCCGCCACTTGGGAGCCCGTTCGCAAGACGAGCTCCCTCAACCGTCACGGGTCCAGCGGGCGATCACCAGATCTTGATAGCTAACGCCCCCGCCGCGGCCAGACCATGTTCCAGGGTGTCGAGCCGTAACTTCGAAGCCACGCCGGGCGAAGAGCTGCTCCACGGTTTCCCAACTATAGGCCACGGCACCCTCGGGATTGTCTTTATCGTGCACCCAGGCAGCCCCGTGAGAATGCTCGAAGCGCAGTTCGGTCCGCCCTTCGGCGATGCTACGACGAGCCTCCTCATCGACCAGGAAGAAAGTCGCGCACAGCACTCCCCCGGAACGAAGCACGCGGGCCAGCTCGTCGAGATAGCGCTCGAGGGCCGGCGTCAGGAAGTGGGTGAAGACGGAGGTTGCGAAGGAGAAATCGAAGGCGTCTTCGGAGAACGGGAAGGCAAAGTCGGCGGCGGAGATTCGTCCCTTGGGGTTGTATTCACGGTTGATCACGTCGGCGTGGTGGAAGCGAAAGGTCGGATACGACCGCGAGATGTTTCCCCGGCACCAACGAATATCGGCGGCCGAAATATCGAAGCCGTCGTAGGTGCCGTCGGCGAGATAGGCCGTCAGGGGCACCGCCATGCGGCCGATTCCGCATCCGACATCGAGCACCCGGTCGGACGGTGACAACCCCGCCAAGTCGCGAAAATAGCCGAGGAACTCCCCGCCGATGGCGACGCCGTCGCCCGCTCCGACATAGCTCAGTCCTCTCGGGGGTTGCAGCGCAGGCCGCCGTCCGGTGGCAGCTTCGATGAGATCGACCGGCAGCCACAGCATGCGATGCAGCGGCCGCCGCCAGGTCGGCGGCAGGCGGCGCAGCAGGCGAGCTTCCCAGGACATCAGGCTCGCCCCCGGAACCGCCGAGCCTCGGCAGGGCCAGGCCCTCGGCCTGGCGTCCCCGAGGCGGGCTCAACGCCCCGGCCTTGTACCCTCTCAGTACTCATCGGACTCGGTCTTCATCGGGCGAGATCATATCGGGGCCCACGAGGTCGGCCTGCCAAGAAGCAGCGTCACCGAGAGGACCGGGCCCACTGTCGGAAAGTCCGCCCAGCAATCCCGGAGAAGTCCACCGGCGACAGGCCTTGATAGCTCTAGCGCTTGCCAAGTCGGCGACGACCGCCGGCCCAGTACTCTTCGAGAGGGGATCCGATGAAGATTTTCGCCCGCCTGGCCCTCGGCCTGCTCTTCACGCTGCCACTCACCGCCAGCGAAGAAACCGCCCTTACCTTCCACCACGGCAACCAGCACGACTGGCAGGCACTGCGCCTCGCACCGGGTCCGTGGGAAGTAGCGACCGCCGACGACGACAAGAAGATCGACCGCTATCTGCTGCGGGATTGCCGTGGACGAGTCCTCTACAGCACCCAACAGCCGATCGTCGGCGATCGCTTTCTGGTGCCCTACGACTGTGCCGACAGCGACGGCCTCGCCGCTGTCGCCTATTGGAGCCAGTGGAGGAGCGAAGGCGTAGGACCGGCGGGAACGCTGCGCCGTCTCGAGCAGGAGCCGGCAAAGGGCTCCAGCCCGCAGAACACCGACTCCCTCGATGGCACGCGCTGGAGCTGCATTGAGAACACCTGGGTTCCGGGCCGAGCGGTCGACGCCCAGAGCGGTCAGTGCATCGAGCTGGCGAAGAACGACCAGGGTGCTTTCGAGGTTCGATTCGACAATGGCCACCTGGTGCTGGGGGAAGACCATGTGACGCTGGCGCCGGCCGGCGAAACGAGCCTGAGCGGCCGCACCGAGGGCCGCTATTTCGACTACGAGCAAATTTGCGAGTACCGGGGCGATCTTCGCCACGGCAAGCTCTACCTCAGCCGCACCTGCCGCTACCCGGAGGTCGAACGGGTCGATGCCATCTGCTGGACCGGCTTCGGCGCCACCTGTACGGCGAAATAGCGCCTCCCGGGGAGCGGCAGAGACGTTACACTCGGCCACCGTCGTGCTCTACCGTTTCGCCAAACCGCTGCTCTTTCGCCTCGACGCCGAGCAGGCCCACGATCTCGGCAAGCAACTGCTGCGGGCGTCGGCCTGGGGGCCGGCGCGGCACTGGCGCCGGATCAACCGGCCGCCGGCACCTCTGGGCCAAACCTTGCTCGGCCTCAAGTTCGCCAGCCCGATCGGCCTTGCGGCGGGCTTCGACAAGGACGGCGAGGTGATTTCGGCTCTGCCGTCCCTCGGCTTCGGCTTCGCCGAGGTCGGCACGGTCACCCCACGCCCCCAGGAAGGCAATCCCCGCCCCCGCCTCTTCCGACATCGCTCCGAGCGCTCGCTGCAGAATCGCCTGGGCTTCAACAACCAGGGAATGGATGCACTGCGCCGGCGTCTCGAGGATCTCGGTTCTTTCCCATTTCCCATCGGGGTCAACATCGGAAAGAACAAGAACACCGCCGAGGACCAGGCGATCGACGATTACCGCCAGCTCCTGAGGGCTTTCGGTGACCTCGCCGACTACCTGGTGATCAATGTCTCCTCCCCCAACACGCCGGGGCTCCGCGACCTGCAAAGCGAGGCCTTCCTCCGCCCCCTGCTGCACGAGGCCAGGGAGATCACCGAACAACCGGTGCTGGTCAAGATCGCGCCGGACATGGAGCCCCAGCAGGCCGTCGACCTCTGCGCCATGGTGGTCGAAGCCGGCGCCGCCGGCATCGTCGGCACCAACACCACCTCGCGGCTCGATCGCGTCGCCGAACCGATTCCCGGCGGCGGCGGTCTGAGCGGCCGCGTGCTCACCGAGGCGAGCTTCGAAATCTTCCAGGCGATCGCCCGCGAGCTGTTCGGCAAGGCGCTGCTGATCAGCGTCGGCGGCATCGACTCCGCCAGCGAGATCTACCGCCGCCTACGCGCCGGCGCCTCCCTGGTGCAGATCTACACCGCCCTCGTCTACGGCGGCCCGACCCTCCTCGGCGAGCTTCACCGCGGCCTTGTGGAGCTTCTCGAGGAAGACGGCTTCGAAAATCTCGGCGAAGCCATCGGCGCCGATTGGCGCTGACCGGTCCCTGACAAGCTCCCCAAAAGGGTCCTGATGGGCTCGAAGGGCGAGGCGGCGAAAGCTGCGCCGAATACGGGGCCGCCCCGGATTGGGGCGAAGCCTGGCTGGCCGCTGCGCACGACATGTGCGTCGCCGGGCGCCCAAGCCTGAGGGGTGCGCCACCTTTTAGCCCGGCTGGCTCGAGCAAACAGCCGTGTGCTACCCAGCACACGAGCTCCGAGGGCGAAGCCCGAGGCGGCGGCGAAAGCCGCCGAGGACGGGGGTGCCTGGCCGGGGCCGCCCTGGACGGGGGTGCCTGGCCGGCCGCGAGGCGCACGACATGTGCGGGCGGACGAGGGGGGCGCCTCTGGAGTTGCCCCGATTTTGTGGACAGAAACCGTGCCTAGGAGAATAGGCCGGGAGGAGTTCACAAAATGGTCGAGAAGCGTCGTCGTTTCAGTGAGGAGTTCAAGCGCGAAGCGGTGCGTCTGGCGTACGAGAGCGGTCGTCGTTTGAAGGATGTGGCGAAGGAGCTGGATGTTCGTCCGGATCTGATTCGCCGTTGGCGTCACGCCTTGAGTGGCGGGGAGCCGGGGAAGCCGGCTTCCGCGGAGGCGCAAGAGATCCGTCGTTTGCAGCGCCAGCTTTCGCGGATGCGGGAAGAGCGCGACATCCTAAAAAAAGCCTTGGCGATCTTCTCGGATCGGCCGCAGTGAGGCTGGACCTGGTCGAGCGGTTTCAGGCG
>JBCCHV010000078.1 GCA_039028635.1 Acidobacteriota bacterium | reverse complement strand
TTGGTCACAGTAGTGCTGGCATTGTTGCCGTTGGCGGTCTGCTCCAGCTTCCAGGTGACGCAGCACTTCTGCCACTGGCAGGGTGGCTGCGAGTCCGGGTAGGAGTGGTAGCAGCTGGTGAAGCGCTGCCGACGGCAGTAGTTGAGGCGCCCCGGCGGAGCGTTGTACTGCCGTGCCGGGTAGTCACAGAAGGAATCCTGGTTGCCGCCATGCTGCTGGCGGAAGGGGCCATTCTGGACGTCCCGACGGCTGCGACCGAGGTCGTCGACGCGCTCGCCGACATCGGCGGTGTCCTGGTCGTAGTTCGACTTCTCGATCACGAAATTCTGCGAGATGGTGCAGCAGGAACGGTCGCCGTCCATGGTGCCGACGATCTGCACCAGGGCTCCGGTGCGTTGCGCTGGCGGGCTGCCGATGTTGTGCGGTCCGGCGGTGCTGCCGTCGCCGCTCCAGCGGCTCGACGAGCCGTCCGGATTGGAGACCTCCGGGTAGTAGTCGCCGGCTCGCTTGCCGCCCGAGAAGGGGCCGCTGGTGACCGCGTCGACGCCGGAAACGCAGCAGCGTTTGCGCTCTTCGGGGTAGCAGAAGCCATCGACGCAGCAGATGCCATCGATGCAGGTCTCGTCGCTCGGCGTCTGCGGATCATTAGTGACGGGAATCAGTCCGAGGCTGGTCAAGGCGTCGTCGATCTCGCTGAGCTGGGTGTAGGTGAGCTCCGACCAGGGCAAGGGCTGGGCCTCGAGCTGGTCGCGCAGATCTTCGAGATCCGGGATTGCCGATGAGTTGCCGATCTCGCCCAGGATGTAGGCGGCGAAGGCCTTTTGGCCATCGCTGCCGGTGGTCAGGGTGGCGATCAGCTCAGGCACCGCCATGTCGCCCATGGCGATGAGCTGGTCGGCGACGCTGTTGGGAACGATCTGCGGCGTTCCGACTTCCGGATCGTCCGGGGTCAGGGCCTCGAGCTGGCCGATCAGGGAGCGCGCCACGGTGGTCGGGTAGAGCGGGCTGAGGGCGATCGCCTCGAGCTTGGTCGACCAGTAGCGCAGCGGGCTGTCGGAGACGCCGAGGAGGATGAGCTCCGTCGGGCAACCGGGGATGCCCATCGATCCATCGTCGGCGAAGGTCAGCTCGGCGGTGCCACCGGCCGCCCGGAAGCCGGTCAACGGCAGTGACTCGGTCAGCATGCCGTCCTCGTTGACGGCGATCAGGCTGAGGCTTTCGGAGCGAATGCTCTCGGCCGGGAAGAAACCCGACGACAGGCTGATGGTGGTCTTCATCGCCATCGACTCGCCGTCGCCGTTCTTGCGGCTACCGGTGTTGCAGGAGTGGGAGGTCACCATGGCGAAGGGCTCGACGGCGGCGCGGCCGGCGGTGCGGTTGTTGCCCTCGACGATCTCCGGGATCGAGTTCTTCGGGTCGATCACCAGCTCGACGGTCTGATTGGCGGCGATCTTGACCGCCTTGACGGTTTTCTTGAGGGAGTAGCTGCAGGAGCACAGGGGCAGCCCCAGGGTCGCCTTCTTGCAGGTACCGCTGTAGGTCCGATAGCCGTTACCGTCGCCGATGTCGTACTCGCGGTCCGGGCAGGTCTTGGTCGAGCAGTTGGACTGGCCGGAGCAGGTGCCGCCGGTGCCGCCGCGGCACTTGACCTCGAAGGCGAGGCTGCGCTCGCCGATCTCGAGGGCGAGGGGAATCACCGATTCGCCTTCGGTCGAGAAGGCCACCAGGTCTTCGAAGGTCATCTCGACGTCGTAGAGGTCGTCGCCCCGCGGGTAGAAGGCCAGGCCGCCGTCGGCCTCGGCCAACGGTGCCAGATCACTGACCGCGCCATCGGAGTTGGGATCGTCCGTGTGCAGGCCGCCCATCACGTCGTCGAGGGCGAACTCGTCCATCGTGCTGGTGATCGAGAAGGTCTCGAAGGGGATCTCCGGCGGATCGTGCTCCCACAGCTTCTCCCAGCTACCGTCTGGGAAGAGCACCTCGCCGATCACCATGTTGGTGCCCGGCACCTTGTCGATCCGGAAGCCGCTGGCGTTCTCCGGAATGGTGGCCTGACCTTCGGTGGTCAGGGAGCCGTTCTTGTAGACCTTGTAGTTGTACTTGCTGGGATCGGTGGGATCCTGCTCGATCTCCCAGCGGGTGCTGTCCTGCGGGCTGCGGGTGGTGAAGCCGCCGGTGGCGACATCGACGGCCTCGAAGGCGACCATCTCGCCGGGGCCGAGCTGGGAGAGCTGGAAGCCGACTCGAGCGCAGAACACGAACAGGCTCTGGCCGGCGACCTGGGCCGGGTACTTGACCAGCACGCCCTCGCCCTTGGCTTTCTGAATGACCCTCAGCTGGCCGCCCTGCTCGATCAGGGTGGCGCCGCCGATGGGGGCGTAGTGGGGACCGACGATGCCGTCGTCGAAGCGGTCGACAAAGGTCCCGGGGATGTCCTGCGGGGGAAAGGGTGCCGGTGCCAGCTCAGCCGCGGTGATCAGCGTTGGACAGGCGACAAAGGCCAGGGCGGCGAGGGCGAAACGGAGTCTCATGGGATTTCCTCCTTGCGGTGGACGGGTCTCCGCCAGAGGCGGGCGGGGCTTCCACCTGGCTAAGCGAGAACTCGGCGGCAACCGACTGATCGCTCCTGCTGGCGACCTGCGGCGTATACTGGTCGCCGTACGTATCTCTTCTCTTTTGATCTGGTCGCCGTTTGCGCTTGGCAAGGGATGTCCCATGAATGACCCCTCGTCGCCTCTCTATCGTTGGCTGATCGATCACGGCCGTGGGTTGATCTGCGCTCACGACCGACTCGGCAAGCTCCTGCTGGTCAATCGGGCCGCTGCCAGTAGCCTCGGTCGACGGCCGGAAGAGCTCGTCGGTCGACGCCTGGCGGAGTTCCTCCATCCCACCATCGAGGATCAGTTCGACGCCTATTTGGTGCGGATCTGGAGCCGCGGGCGAGATCGCGGGCTGATGCGCCTGGTGCATCGCGATGGCAGCTCGCGCATGTGGTCCTACGACAACGTTTTCCACCGACCCGACGACGGATCCGGGGTGGTTCTGGGGTTTGCCCACGACGTCAGCGAGGAGAAGCTCTCGGGCTGGGCCGAACGGCGCCGGGATCGGCGTCTCGAGATCCTCTTCGAGGAGAGCGTCAGCGGAATGGGGAGGGTCGATTTCGAGCGCTCGCCAGCCCTCGATCAGGATCCCGAACGGTTGCTGGCGGTGGTCCTGGAGCACGGCTATGTCGGGGACTGCAATCGCGCGTTCGCGGAGCAGTACGGAGCGGCCTCGAGCGCCGAGCTGAGCCGTGTTCCGGTACGTCACCTACCGCTGTTCAATCACCCCGATTACCGGCCGGCGGTGCGCTCCTTCTTGCAGCAGGGCTGCCGCAGCGCCGACTTACGTCTGCAGCAGCGCGACCCGGCCGGCGCTCGGCGGGACTACCGGGTCAACCTGGTGGGCGTCACCGAAGACGGCGCCTTGAGCTGCCTGTGGCTGCTCCAGTCGGAGCTCCCATCGGCCGACTGACGGCTGTCGGGAGCACGGCCGCCTCGGCTCGCCAGAGCATCGCGACGGCGCCGAGGTTGGGGCCGCCCTGGATTGGGGGTGAGCCCGCGCGACATGTGCGCGCCAGCGAGGGGGGCGCCTTTAGCCCCCCTGAAACAGCAGTCCGCCGCAGACGGCGGCGATGAAGAGGAAGAAAATCCAGGACAGGTGGCGGCCGCGGGAGGCGATCAGGCTGATCGCGCCCATGATCCCGAAGGTGATCGTCAGGATCCAGGTCAGCGGAGTCAGAATCGGCTGCGGGCGAGTCAGGAGCAGCAGGATCGCTCCAAAGGAGCAGAACATCACCGAGGTGATGTGCCAGGCGAAGCGGAGGGTGCGCTTGGTGAACTCGGTGCCGCCGAGGAGCTTGGGGAGGTTGCCGCGCCGGAAGAGGCGAATCAGCAGGTAGCGCTCGCCGAGATACGAGTGGGCCAGTCCGAGCAGGAAGGCGCTCGCGGCCGCGGCGTACAGGAGGGCATTCACGGGGCACTCTCGGCGTCGGCGGCGACGGTCAAGAAAAGGGTCTGGCGATCCCAGTTGTCGCTGCCGCGCAGCCGCACTCGTAGCAGGTAGCGGCCGGGGGGAAGGCGATTGTCGATCAGGAAGTCAGCGGCACCGACGGCCGCCTTGCCGCCGATCCGGACCGTCGGCTCGGTGACCGCCTGGCGCTCCGTTTCGAGCTCGACGGCCTGCAGCGGCACCACCTGGACGTCGACATCGAGCAACTGGCCGAACCAGTCGCCGGCATTGCCAGCCGCGGTGGCTTCGACCTCGAGCGGCCCGGATACCGCCTCCGGCAGGGTGAAGGCGGCGTCGTCGATATAGGGGGCGGAGCCGAACTCTTTGACCCAGCGCTTCTTTTCCTTGCGGCTGGCGGCTCGCCCAGGCTGTCCATTGACGGTGGTGACGACGCAGTTGCCCTCGCGCGGGAAGCACGGGCTCTTGGCGCTGACGGCCGCCGGCAGGCAGAAGGCCAAGGCGAGCAGGAGCAAAAGGATCGGGCGGGATGAGCTCATTGGAAATCCTCCGCGACGAGCTTCCCAGACCCCCCGAGGGCTGTCAAACGGAGAGCGGGCCGGTCTGCTGCGGCGCCCTAGAGCGCCGCCCTGAAGTGGGTGATCGGTTAGGGTGAGGCGAGGAGGATGCCATGAGCTCGCCAACCGATCGCGCCGCCGACTGGAACCAGGTACCGCCCCTCGAGAACTACAACCTCTTTGAGCAGGACGCGGCCTTGCGCGAGGGCGTCGAGCGCGAAGGCGGAGGCTGGATCGAACCGCAGGCGGTCGCTCTCGGTGCGCTGGCCGGGGCAGCGGAAACCCTCCGCCTCGGCGAGCTCAGTCATCGCTTCCCGCCCCTCCTCCGCACCCATGATCGCTTCGGTGATCGCATCGACCGGGTCGACTTCCATCCCGCCTGGCACGACCTGATGCGGATCGGTGTGGAGTATGAGACCCACGCGTTGCCGTGGCGCGAGCGCCGACCCGGCGCTCAGGTGGCGCGCGCTGCCCTGATGTTCCTGCGCCATCAGGTGGACGAGGGGCCGAGCTGCCCTCTCACCATGACCTTTGCCGTGGTGCCTTCGCTGAGGCTGCAGCCGGATCTCGCCGCCGAGTGGTTGCCGCGGGTGCTGTCACTGGAGTACGACCCGAGCTTTCGGCCAGCGTCGGAGAAGCGCGGCGCGCTCTTCGGCATGGCGATGACGGAGCGCTAGGGCGGTTCCGACGTGCGCGCCAACCGCACCCGCGCCGAAGCGATCGCGGGCGATGGGGAGGTTCTTCTCGACGGGCACAAGTGGTTCTGCTCGGCGCCGATGAGCGACGCCTTTCTGGTCCTGGCTCAGGAGGCGGCGGGCCTGTCCTGTTTCCTGATGCCGCGTTTTCGTCCTGACGGCCGACTCAACGGTATGCGAATTCAGCGCCTCAAGGACAAGCTGGGCAATCGCTCCAACGCCTCGAGCGAGATCGAGTTCCAGCGCGCTTGGGCGCGCCGGGTGGGAGAACCCGGTCGAGGAGTCGCCGCCATTCTCGAGATGGTCCGCCACACCCGCCTCGACTGCGTCATCGGGGCTGCCGCCACGATGCGCCGGGCGGTGGCCGAGGCGACCCACCACGGGCATCATCGTCGCGCCTTCGGACGGGCTCTCGAAGATCAACCCCTGATGGGCCAGGTGCTGGCGGATCTCTGTCTCGAGTCGGAGGCGGCGACCGCCCTGGCTCTGCACCTGGCGCGGGTCTTCGATCGCTCCGCAGAGGACCCAGATGCGGCGCGCCTGGCGCGGCTCTTGACCCCGGTGGCGAAGTTTCACGTCACCCGCCGGGCGGTGACGGTAGTGGCCGAGGCCCTCGAGTGCATTGGCGGCAATGGCTACGTGGAAGAGCATCCGGTGGCCCGGCTCTATCGCGAAGCGCCGCTCAACTCGCTATGGGAAGGGGCCGGCAATATTCAGTGTCTCGACCTGCTGCGGACCCTCGGCCGAGATCCCGGCGTGATCGAGGTTCTAAGAGCCGAGCTACGACCGGCGGTGCAAGCGGAGCCACGCCTCGGCGACTATCTCGTCCGCCTCGAGAGCGATCTCGCCGCCGCCGAACCGGCCAGCGCTCGGCGCCTGGCCGAAGGCCTCGCCACGGCGGTGCAGGCGTCCTTGATGGTGCAGGCGGCACCGCCGGCGCTGGCCGATGCCTTCGTGGCCTCTCGCCTCGGCGCTGGCATCCCGACGCTGGGCACCCTGCCGCGCGGCCTCGATCTCGAGGAGATCGTCCGCCGAGGGCGGCCGAATCGAGATTAGATCTCTCGTCGCTCCACCCCAGGCCTGCGGTCCGTCTCACCGGTTGGCCACCGTGCCCGCGGCGGTCGACGGGATGAAGCCGCGCTCGGCCAGCGCCTGTTCCAGACAGGCGGCGTAGGCGCGATGGGCGGCGACGGTGGGGTGGCCGTCCTTGGGTATTCGGAAGGTCGCCTTCCAGGCGGCTCGCGAGGTGTCGCCGGTGGCTTTCAGCTCGGCGAAGAAGTCGGGCGCCGCATCGAGCACCGGAATCTGGTGCTCGGCCGCCACCGCACTCACCAGATCCCGCTGGCTTTGCAGCAAGATGAGCAGCGGAACGCCGTCGCGCTGGGTGGCCTGGGCCACCTTCGCCATCGCCCGGCGGTAACCCTCTTCGCCCACCATGTAGGCGTAGCGACCGCGCGCCGCATGTCGCTCCGCGACCGGTAGCCGGCGCAGGTTGTGGGGCAGCAGCTCGAGCTCGCCATCGAGACCGCGGTCGGCGAACAGGGTTCGCAGGGACTCGACGAGATACCAGTCGCTCGGCTGGAGCTGTCGCGGCGGCTGCAGATGATGGGGCAGGCCGAGGTCGTTGCCGACGAAATGGAGCACCACCAGGTCGGGATCGAAGTGGCGCGCCTTGCGGTCGTAGACCGCCGCCTCGATGGCGGTGTTGTAGCCCGGAGCGGCGAAGTTGAGGGTCTCGACCTCGACTCCGCGCTGGCCGAGACGCTGGGCGAGGAGCGCCAGAAAGGTCTCCTCCTGGCCGACGCCCCACCCGAACATGTGGGAGTCGCCGAGGCCCGCGATGCGCAGAGTGCCGGCGGGCTTCGAGCGGGTCGTGTCCGGGCCGCGCAGGCCGAAGCGATTGGTGGCGAACTCGGCGCCGCGGAACCGACCCGAGAGATTGGGGCGCAGCTCGTAGACGACATCCGGAAAGGGGCTCGGCTGGACGATGCCGAAGACGCTGCGGGCGTCCACCAGCTCCGTGGGTCCCTGCTGCGACAGTCGCAGCAGCTCGGGGAGATCGGCTCGGCCGACGCCGCGACTCCAGTAGTAGGCGCGCAGCGCCCCCTCGGTGAGAGCGAGGGCGATGACCGTGCTGCTCAGGATCAGCAGGAGCCGGCCGGGCCAGCGAAAGCGAGGGGACGTCATGATTCAGAAGCGGAGGATTCGGAAGTCGCCGAATTCTAGCCCGACCTGCTCGCCGGAGCCCCTCGCGGGCTGCTTGTCTTATGCTCGGGCGGTCATGCGCACCCTCGATCTCGATTCCTGGCCCCGGCGGCGACACTTCGAGTTCTTCAAGGGCTTCGAGCAGCCCTTCTTCAATCTCTGCGCCGAGGTCGACGTCACCGCCGTTCGCGAGGCCGGTCGCCGGTCCGGCGGGCCGTCCTTCTTCGTCGCCACTCTATGGGCCTCGCTGGTGGCGGCGAACGAGGTCGAAGAGCTGCGCTACCGGATTCGCGGCGATCGGGTGGTGGTGCACGACCGCATCCACGGCGGCGGCACGGTGCTGCGCCCGGACGAGACCTTCGGCTTCGGCTATTTCGACTTCGAGGATGACTTCGAGCTCTTCGAGCAGCAGACCGAGGCCTCGCTGGCGGCCACCCGGGAAGGCGATGATCTCGATCCGGCGGGCGAGCGGGATGACCTGATCTACTACTCGGTCATCCCCTGGATCTCCTTCACCAGCTTCGCCCACGCCCGTTCCGGCTTCCCAAGCTCGGTGCCAAGGTTGGTCTTCGGGCGCTACCAGCAGCGCCAGGACCGCTGGTGGATGCCGGTGAGTGTCGAGGTGCACCACGCCCTGGTGGACGGCATCCACGTCGGGCGCTTCTACCAGCGCATGCAGGAGGTTCTCGACGATTTCGGGTCGTGATGCCCGGGTCACCCGGCGCATTCACTCGGCAGGCAAGATCGGACAGGCCGTCGCGATGCCCGCCGCCGGGCCGTTACAGGAGCACGAGTCGGGATCGTCGAGGCAGGGCGGTGGTGCCACTCGGCGACAGTCGAAGCCCGGGGAAGGGCAGAGGCTCGCGTCGGTGAGATCGAGGTCGAAGACGGGATCGCCGTGGTGGAAGAAGTCCACCCAGTCGGCGATCGCCTCGTCACCGAGCTTTTCACCGTAGAGCTCGGCGATCGCGCTGATCGCGCCGTGGGCGTTGATCGGACATCCGCACAGGCAGTCGGGAAAGTTCCACATCGCCTCGCTGGTGGGGTCGACGCGGGCCGCCTCACCCTGCCTTTGGCCGCAATAGGCGAGGTTTTGACGCTGATTGGAGCCGAGATCGAAGCCGGTGTTGTAGAGCACGGCGCGGGCCCGTGAGGCATCCTGCGCCGGGTCGCCCAAGTAGGGCGCCGTAGAGCCGGCGGCCAGCGCGCCACGCAGGTCCGGCTGGCCCTGGCAATCGCCGCCGAGGTCGCCACCGCAGTCGGTGGGTCGTCCGCAGCGCGGCGCCGTGTCGCGATAGCAGTCGCAGGTCGGCCGGGATTCACCGGGGGAGAAGGAGCGCTCGATGGCGTCGAGGACCTTGCAGCCGTCGCGCTCGTTGTCGTCTTCCTGGATGCGGGTCACCAGGTCGAAGACGGCCCCGCCGCCGCCGAAGCCGACGCGGTTGACCTCGCCCGAAGGACGATCGAAGACATCGACCGCGAACTGCAGCTCGACCTGCCCTTGGCTGATTCCGTAGGCGAACCGATTGGCTGGCTCCGATGGCCAGATGGTCTCGCCGCTGCCGTCGCCGATGGGGGTTTCGGTGAGCACCTCGAGGACTTCTGCCAGGAGGGTGTGTTGGCAGCTTCCAGTGTCGTCGTACTGGCGATCGGCGCTGCCGGAGGAGATGGGACAGGCGACTTTGACCTCCACGACGCGGGCCCCTCGCTGGTAGAGGGCCTCGGCGAGGGCCTTGGTGCCGACGCGTTGATCGACGCAGGTCTCGGAGTCGAAGAGGGTCGAGCGGCCGGGCGGTGCGATCAGGAATGTCGGCCGCTTGCCGGCCGAGCTCCAGGGTTTGAAGGCGCCGTCCGTGTCGAGGCGCCGGCTGATGCGCACCCGCAGGGAGTTGGTGGTGGGTTCACCGAGACAGAGCGAGTTGCTCGGCGTCCAAGTGAAGGTGGGCTGTTCCGGCAGCCACTCGATCGTCGATTCGGACCGTGGGCAGTCGGGAGGTGGCTCGAAGGAACAGGTCTGTGCCGTGGCGGTTGCCGCGGCGCCGGTGACGAAAATGGAGATGGTGAGAATCGACAGCAAAGGCAGACGCATGGTGGGTTCTCCCGTGGTCGTGGTGTGCTTCCACGGTAGGCTCGCGATGGTCGCCGTGCCTGAGCCCGAGGTCCGCTTTGGGTCCGCTTCAGGTCCGCGACCGCTCGCTCCGGCTCCGCTGTTGTCAATATCCGGGAAGATGACGCCCATGCCCGCACCGCCCGCTGCCTTTCGCCTCGGGGCCTGGCTCGTCGATCCGCAGCGCAATCGCCTCGTGGGAACGGCCGGCGAGGTCGTCCTGCAGAGCCGCGTGATGGACCTGCTGGTCCATCTCGCCAGCCGGGCCTCCAAGGTGGTCTCGAAGCAAGAGCTGGCCGAAACCGTGTGGAGCGATGCCGTGGTCGGTGACGAGGCCCTGACGACCGCCGTCTGGGAGCTCCGTCGCGCCCTCGGCGACGAGGCCAAGGCGCCGCGTTTCATCGCGACGGTGCGCGGTCGGGGCTATCGCCTGCTGGTCGGGCCGACGCCGATCGACCGACCGCCGGGTCCGCCGGTCAATGGCCCGACGCCGGAGGTGGCGCCATCGCCGATCGGTGCTGCCCTGGTGATGATCGCGATGGGGATCGTGATGGTGCTGTTGGGAGGGCCTCTCGGGGAGGCACCCGCGCCGCCGCCGGACGCCGAATCGGTGGCTCCCGGGGCCTGGCTCGAACGGGCCGAAGCGCTCGTCATGGGGGACCGCGATTGGGTCGCGGCGGAACGCAGTCTCGAGCGGGCTCGGGAGCTGGCGCCGCGAGACCCGCGGGTGCACCAGCGGCTTGCCCTTCTGCATGCGCTGCTCGGACGCGATGGACCGGCCCTCGAGCATCTGCGGCTGGCTCTCGGTGGAGCCGGGGAATCGGCCGCCGGCCAGGTGCGAGTGCTCTACCTGTTGGGCCGCTTCGAGGCGGCCAGCCGGCGCGGCCGCCGCGGGCTCCGGCGGCACGACGATCCCGGCCTACGCCGCGCGACGGCGATGGTCGAGCTGATGCGGGGAGACTTGGTGCGGGCTCGGATGCTGGTGGCTGAGGGAGACTTCACCGAAGCCGAGGACCTGGTCCTGGGGTTGCTGCTGGCGGCGGCCGAGGGGCGGCAGCCGGCGGCTCGCGAGCGGCTGGTGGTGCTGGCCGGCATGACCACGGATCGCTTTCTACTCGCCCTCGGCCATGGCGCCGTCGGCGAGGTCGAACGCGCCCTGGCGATCGCTCACGAAGCGGCGATGGCACGCGATCCGGCGGCGGTGCGTTTGGCGACGGACCCGCTTTGTGGAGTGCTCCTCGGCGGGCCAGGGTTCGACCGATACCGGCACAGCCTCGGCCTGCCGGAGCGAACGATGGTGGCGGCGCCGTCCTGGGCTCGAGACGCCTTCCCGAAGGCTGGCTCGAACGCGCTGCGCTGAAGGGGCTCCCCCGGTGACAGGGCCTTGGGTCCTGGTTGCGGACCACGCTGTCTCCCGGCGCCTAGCCCACCTTCTGAACGAATCTCTCAGCGAAGGTCGTGGCTTGCCGAGAGCTCAGCGGGTGAACGGAAAGACTTCTGGCTGGGCGACCCGTCGATAGTCCGCCGTCGTCAGCCGGATCGAGACCTCTCGCGAGGCCGCGGTGAAGATCAGCTCGCGGCGCTCGAGGACCGAAGGGTCGGCATAGAGAGGGTAGGGCAGGATCGGTGGACCGAAGGGCGGGACGGCGCCGGGTCGCAGGCCGGTCATGCTGAAGAGCTCTTCGCCGCTCGCGAAGCGCGTCCGTTTGACTCCCAGGTGGCGGCGGATCTTCGCCGAGTGGAGTGCCCGTTCGGCGTTCATGGCGAAGATCGCGAAGTCGTGGTCGACCTTGAAGAGGATCGCCTTGGTGCCCTCGGCGAGAGCCGTGCCGCGAGTGGTGGCGGCCTCGGCAGCGGACGAGACGGCGGCGTGGCGCTGTAGCGTGAAGCTCACGCCGGCGGCTTCGAGCGCTTCGATGATGCGGTCGCAGAGGTCGGCCATCTCAGGGAAATACGGGTCGACGCGCCGGTCGAGTCTAGATTGCGTAGCTGTGGGAGAGGAGCTGGGCTCCCCAGGGGGCCTGCCGAGGAATCAGCCGACCTTCTGACGACCGCGACCGAAGCTCTCCCGGCGGCGCTCGCTGGGCAGCCGGAGATCGAGCTGGCCGCGCTGGTTGCGCAGGCTGCGGAGCTCGACTTCCGGGAGCTCGATGAAGGCTTCCACGACCTGCGGATCGAGCTGTGAGCCCGCCACCCGCTTGAGCTCTTCGATCGCCTCGCGGTGGGTCTTGGGGCGCCGGTAGGGGCGCTCCGAGGTGATCGCGTCGTAGGTGTCGACGACGGCGAAGATGCGCGCCGTGAGGGGAATCTCGTCGCCCGCCAGACCGCGAGGATAGCCGGCACCGTCCCAGCGCTCGTGGTGGCTGTAGACCACCGCCAGGGCGGGCTTGAGGAACTGCACGTCGGCGAGGATCTCGTAGCCCCAGTTGGCGTGCTGCCGCATGATGTGCCACTCCTCCTCGGTGAGCGGACCCACCTTGCGGAGAATGGCATCGGGCACGGCGATCTTGCCGACGTCGTGGAGCAAGGCGCCCCACTCGATGGCGCGCAGCAGGTCCGGGTGGTGGATGCCCATCGCCGTCGCCAGGGCCACGGCGTACTGGGCGACTCGGAACGAGTGCCCACTGGTTTCCTGATCGCGCGCATCGACCGCCGCGACGACCGCCCCGATGGCCTCGACATAGGACTTCTCGCGATCGGCTTGCGACTGGGCGAAGGACTGCACCAGGTGATGCAGGGCCTGGCGCAGGTCCTCGACCTCGTGGATTTTTTGCGGATCGAGGATTTTCGGAGCGGCGACATCGACGCCGCCGAAATCGCGTCGCTGGCTGCCCGTCTCGGCCATCTCGGCGGTCATCTCGGAGAGCCGCCGAATCGGCCTGGCGAGATCACGCGACACGCGCCAGGAGATGACCAGCGCGATGGCGGTGGCGAGGCCGGAAAGGAGTAACGCGCGCAGCGGCAGGCTGGCCATTCCTTGGCTCAGCAAGACGCCGAGAAACCCGATCGAGACGATCAGGAATGAAGTGGCAAAGATGCGCGTTTGAAGCTTCACGAGAGGTGACCTGCTCAGTCGGAGCGCGGCTGCGTGATCGCGGCCGGGAGCGCAGTCTGAAAAATTTTCGCTAGGTTGCTCATCGCGTCCGACACCGCGGGAATTATATGCCAATTTTCCCGAATGAGCGAGGCCTTAACGGCACCTTCGTTATTTTAAATCATTGATATTTCAAGTATTGCGACGTGCAAATTTACAGCTTTACTCGCCTCCAGGGTCGAAGTTGCGCCCGGTGGAAAAATTTGCACCCCCAGTGACTCGCCGGGAACGTATCGATGCATAGACGGAGTCCTGTAGGGCGCTCCGGATTCCCTAAATCTGTATGCCTTTCCGGCTCGAGGCGGCGGGGTTCGATGGCCCTCGCCGCGGAACCTGAGGCGCGCTGAAGGGCGCCTCCAAGGCTGCCCGAATCTCGGCGACGGGGGCGGCCCCCGCCGCCGCAGTACGGTCGCCCCTAACGTCCTTTCCACTCCGCGGGACGCTTCTGGAGGAACGCTTCCACACCCTCGGCCTTGTCTTCCGTCGAGAAGGCGAGGCAGAAGAGGTCGCGCTCGTAGCGAATGCCGTCGGCCAGCGGCATCTGAGCCGCGGCGTTCACCGCCTCCTTGGCGATGCGCAGGGTGAGCGGGCTCTTCGAGGCGATTTTGGTCGCCATCTCGAGGGTCGTTTCGCGCAGCTCGTCGTGCGCCACCACCACCTCCACCAGGCCGATGCGATGCGCCTCGTCGGCGCGGATCAGATCGCCGGTGAGCATCAGCCGCATGGTCTGACCGAGTCCGACCAGGCGGGGCATGCGCTGGGTGCCGCCGCCGCCGGGAATCAGACCGAGGTTGATCTCCGGCTGGCCGAAGCGAGCCTGGTCCGAGGCGATGCGCAGATCACAGGACATGGCGAGCTCGCAGCCGCCGCCGAGGCAGAAGCCGTTGACCATCGCGATCACCGGCTTCGAAAAGCTCTGCATGACGTCGAAGATGCGCGGGCTGCGCATGGCGTGGCGCTGGTCGAAGGGCGACCGGCCTTCGAACTCGCCGATGTCGGCGCCGGCGACGAAGGACTTGTCACCGGCGCCGGTGACCACCACCACCCCCACCGAGTCGTCGCCCTCGAGGCGCTCGATGGCGGCGACCATGTCGTCCCGCACCTGCTGGTTGAGGGCGTTGAGCTTGTCCGGGCGGTTGATGGTCAGCAGGGTGACGCGGCCATGCTGTTCTTCGATCAGGGTTTGGGACATGGTGGGCTCTCCTGGCTAGCGGTATGAGTCCTCCGGTAGCTCGAGGAGCTCCGGTCTCGGTGATTCATCGGTGTTTCCAAACGGGGGGACGCTTCTCGGTGAAGGCGGCGACTCCTTCGATCATGTCTTCACGCTCGGCGAGCTCCCCGAGGTAAATCTCTTCGGCCTTGCGGACGGCGGCCTCGAAGGCTTCCTCGGAAGCGCGAACGGCGGCTTTGGCGAGAGCGGTCACAGCGCCGCTCTTGGCGGTCAGCTCGGCGGTGATGGCGGCGACTTCGTCGTCCAGGCGGCCGCGCTCTGCGAGGCGGTTGACCAGGCCCCAGCGATGGGCTTCCGGGGCCGTCAGGCGGCGCCCCGTGAGCAGCAGCTCGAGGGTGCGATGACTGCCGATGCGCGGCGGGTAGAGGGCCGCGGCCCAGGGCGGAAAGCAGCCGACGTCGATCTCCGGCTGGCCGAGCTCCGCATCGGCCTCGGCGACCACCAGATCGCAGGATGCGGCGAGCTCCATGGCGCCGCCGAGGCAGAGGCCGTGGACCGCCGCGATGCTCACCGTCGGCAGGGCGCGGAGTCGGCGGAGGGCACCGTGGAAGCGGCGCAGCATCTCGGCGATGCGATCGCGGCGATGGTCCTGGACGGCGACGCCGGCGGAGAAGGCGCGCGGCCCGGCGCCGCGGATCACCAGGACGCGAGGCTGCGGCCGGGCCCGACCGATCTCCGCCAGGGCACCGTCGAGCTCCGCCAGCGTGGCGAGGTCGAGGACGTTGAGGGGCGGGCGGTCGATCTCGAGGTGGGCGACGGCGTCCGCGAGGCGCCACTGCACAGGCTTCATCATGGGGCTCCGAGGGCCTACGGTGTCGGGGGTTGGATGGGAGGTGTCCTGCCGGTTGCGACTGGACTCAGGCGGCGGCCGCCAGGAAAGTCGACCACAGGGCCCGTTGCTGCGCCAGGGCGACGAGGTCTTCGGGGTGCCATTGCACGGCGCGCACCCACCAACGGTCGTCATTGAGCTCGATCGCCTCGATGACGCCGTCCGGAGAGTGGGCGATCGCTTCCAGGTCGGCGCCGAGCTTGCGAATCGCCTGATGGTGGCGGCTGTTGACCAGCGGCGGCTCGCGCCGCAGGATGCGCCCCGTTTCGCTCTCCGGGGCGCTGATTTCGAGGCCATGGCTGAGGGCGTCGAGGGGACGGCTGACGTCGTGCGGCAGGATGCCGCCGAGCTGGGACGGTAGGTCCTGCCACAGATCGCCGCCGAAGAAGACATTGAGAACCTGGGCGCCGCGGCAAATTCCCCACACCGGGATCTGGCCTTGGCGCGCCCCGGCGAGGGCTTCGAGGTCGAGTCGGTCGCGATCTTCGACCAGCGACAGCCCGCCACCGGCCAGCTCCGCCTCGCCGAAGTGGCGCGGGTGGAGGTCGCCGCCGCCGCCGAGCACCAGGCCGCGAGCCCGGCGGACTCGCTGGCGCGTTTCTCCCGCCGTCTCCGGGAGCAGCACCTCGACCTGGTCGCGGGCCACGCCACAGGCGACCAGGGCGGTGACCACCGGGGCCACCTCCTCGGCCGTCGTGCCGGTGACCAGCAGGGGTCTCACGTCATGCGCTCCACCACCGCCGCCAACCCCATGCCGCCGGAAACGCACAGGGTGGCGAGGCCGCGGTGGTGGCCGCGCTCGGCCATGCCGTGAAGCAGGGTGACGACGATGCGGGTGCCGGTGCAGCCGATGGGATGACCCAGGGCGATGGCGCCGCCGTCCGGATTGATGCGGTCGGCAGCGATGCCGAAGCCGTCGACACAGGCCAACACTTGGCTGGCGAAGGCTTCGTTGAGCTCGACCTCGTCGATGTCGTCCGGACTCAGATCGAGGTCCGAGAGCAGGGCCGCGACGGCCGGGACTGGACCGATGCCCATGATGCGGGGCTCGACTCCGACCACCCGCCAGCCCGCCAGGCGAGCCACCGGCTCGAGGCCGGCATCGCGGGCCGCCTGCGAGCTCGCCACCAACAGGGCGGCGGCGCCATCGGTGATGCCGGAAGCATTGCCGGCGGTCACCGTGCCGCCCTCCCGGAAGACGGGGCGCAGCTTGGTCAGGCCCTCGGCGGTGACGCCGTCGCGGGGGTGCTCGTCCGCCTCGACCCGCACCGATCCCTTGCGACCGGGAACCTCGACGGCGGCGATCTCCGGCGCGAAACGGCCGCGCTCGCGGGCCGCCTCGCAGCGCTGCTGGCTGCGTGCCGCCCAAGCGTCGGCGTCGGCCCTTGCGATGCCGTGCTCGTCGGCCAGCTCTTCGGCCGTTTCACCCATCACCAGGCCCGAGAGAGGGTCATTGAAGCCGTCTCGGTACATGCCGTCGGTGACCTCGCCGTGGCCGAGGCGGTAGCCCCAGCGGGCGCGCGGCAGCAGGTAGGGGGTGTTCGACATGCTCTCGGTGCCGCCGGCGAGCACGATCTGCGCTTCCCCCAGGCGAATGGCGCGGGCGGCGGCGAAGATGGCCTGCAGGCCGGAGCCGCAGGCTTGATTGAGGGTGAACGCCGGACGCTCCACCGGAATGCCGGCGCGGAAGGCGATCTGTCGGGCGGTGTTGGGACCGCCGCCGGCCTGACGACCGTGGCCGAAGATCGCCTGGTCGACGCGCTCCGGGGCCAGCCCGGCGCGCTGCAGGCAGGCCGCCCCCGCCGCCGTTCCGAGGTCGGCGGCGGAGAGCGTCGCCAGGGCGCCGCCGAACTTCCCGATGGGCGTTCGGACCGGCGCCGCGAGGACGATGTCAGAGGTCATCAGCGCCCCGAAAACGAGGGCTTCCGGCGCTCGACGTAGGCGTCGAGGCCTTCCGTCGCGTCGTCGCTCTCGAAGAGCTGCTGCTGCAGCTCGCGCTCGATGGCGAGGCCGCTCTCGAAGGGCACCTCGGCACCGGACTGCACCGAGCGCTTGATCCGGCCGACGGCCTTGGCGGCACGGTTCGGCGGACAGAAGCTCTTGGCGAAGTCGTGCACCTGCTGGTCGAAGTCGTCGCCTTCGTAAATGCGGTTGACGACGCCGAGCTCCTGGGCCTCCTCGAAGCTCAGCAGGTCGCCGGTGACCATCAGCTCGATGGAGCGGCTCTTGCCCACCATGCGCGAGAAGCGCTGGGTGCCGCCGGTGCCCGGAAGAACACCCAGGTTGACCTCCGGCAGGCCGACCTTTCCGGAGTCCTTCTTGGCGATCCGCAGGTCCGCCGCCATGGCGATCTCCAGCCCGCCGCCGACGGTGTGGCCGTTGAGGGCCGCGATCACCAGCTTGGGGGTGTGCTCGAGACGGTTGAGGGTCTCGTTGGCGTGCAGGCAGAAGTAGTACTTCCAGCGCGGCTCGGCGTTTTGGAGCATGTTGATGTTGGCGCCGGCGCAGAAGAACTTCTCACCGACGCCCCGCACCACCAGCACGTGGACATCGGCATCGAAGCGAGCCTTGAGGATGGCGGCGTCGAGCTCGAGCATCATCTCGTGGGTGTAGGTATTGGCCGGGGGGTCGTCGAGGGTCAGGTAAGCGACCCCCTCCTTGACCTCGTAGTGCACCAGGGTGCGGTCGGCAGTCTGTTGAGCGGTCGGCTCAGCCATAATGCTCTCCTCAGATCGTGATTTCGGCTTCTTGATGGCGGGGGCGGGAAGCCCCGTGGAATCCGCCGGGGCATTCTTACACGAGCGCCCGATGTCGTCCATCGAGGTCTGGCGGAGTGCCGCCTCGGGGGTGTCTTTCCCTTGACCGGTCGAATCCCGCGCCCATAGAATTTTTCCGAAGCGTGATGTCTTTCTTGATGGTTTTTCCCGGTACGGTACACCTCTCTTCCTCTATGACGGAACCCGGGACGCGCGGTGAGACGTGTCGCTCGGAGACGATCTGAGAAGCGGAGGTCGAGGGTCGCATGATCACGGGTTACAACACGGACGTTCGCCACGGCGAGGTGGTGCTCCACGTTCAGACCGAGGACAAGGGGCACGACAACCCGTGCATCGAGAGCCTGGTCTACTTCGGGGGCCAGGTGCTGGCGGCGCGGCGAGCGCCATACGACGAGCTGCTCGAAGACGGCAAGGGCGAGAAGGAGATCATCGCCCTGATGGATCGGCAGCACCGCACCATGATCGCCGCCATCCGCAGCGGTCGTCTCGATGAGAAGCTCGGCAGCCTGCGTGGCGAGCGCCCCGGTACCGGTCCGGTCGAGACGACCGAAGCCGACGAGCCGGAACCCGCCGAGGTCGAGGACGACGGCGTCGAGCGCACCCTCGACCAGGTGATCCTCGACTACCTCACCAGCGAGGCCGATCAAGAGCAGCTCCTGCTGGTGCTCGACGAAGAACCCGGCCTGACCCTCGGTCAACCGGGGCAGGTCGACCTTCGCACCACCTCGAGCAAGAGCGGTCAAGCGGTGGTGGGCGCGGAGGTCATCGTCAAGATGATCTCGACCGTCGACGAGCCCCGCACCCTGGCCAGCGGCACGACGGACGAAGCCGGTGGTCTGCGCCTGGCCTTCGAGATTCCGGCCCTCGGCCGCGGCACGGCGGCCCTCATCATCACCGCCTCGAGCGACATCGGCCGCGCCGAGCTCAAGCAGCTCCTCTAGGCCCGTGCACTCGGTGATGAGCTCCGATGGCAACCTCGACATCGTGGTCAACGGCGAACCGATGACGGTGGCGCCGCTGGCGACGGTGGCCGATCTTCTCGACAACCTCGGTCGCCACCCGCAGACCGTCGCCGTGGAGCACAACGGATTGATCGTCTCTCGCCAGCGCTATGGCGACACCCCGCTGCGGCGCGGCGACCGCCTAGAGATCGTGCAGTTCGTCCAAGGCGGTTGACCCACAGGACGGGGGTGAAGCGCACGGCAAGTGCGTTCGCTTGGTGTGCGAAGCCTGAAGAGAACCACATTCACAAAAAACCTCGGCGACTAACCCGTAGACGGCTCCTCACCGCGCAGGCGCGAGTCGGTGCCGGGGGTGCGCACGACATGTGTTTGCGCTTTGGTCGCACAGCTGCGAAGACAGTCGTGAAGGGGAAAAGCCGTCTGCTGATCAGCAGAGGGCTTCCGAGCGCGACAGCGCGAGGCGGCGCCCAGGGCGCCGAGGACGGGGCCGCCCTGGACGGAGGTGAAAGCGCGCGACATGTGTTTGCGCTTTGGTCGCACAGCTGCGAAGACAGTCGTGAGGGGAAAAGGCGTCTGCGGACTCGCCGACGGCTTCCGAGCGCGTCAGCGCGAGGCGGCGCCTAAGGCGCCGAGGACGGGGCCGCCCTGGATGGGGGTGAAAGCGCACGACATGTGCGTGCGCTTGAGGGGGGCGCCTTTAGCCCCCCTGGAAAGCTTGCTACGGCCCACACCTTTGGGTATATTTGCGCGGCATTGGGCCGCTAGCTCAACTGGCAGAGCAGCAGACTCTTAATCTGCGGGTTCGGGGTTCGAGTCCCTGGCGGCTCACCAATCATTGTAGGATCGTTCCGGTCGAGAAGGACTTGCTTCGGGTGGGCCGCCGGCACCGGCTTGCGGTTCACGGCCGGTGGCGCTTCCATCCCTCCCCTTCGTGAGTCCCTCCACCGTAGTTCGCGAGAGTGGCTTCGGCCTGCGAAAGTGGCGGAATTGGTATACGCGCTAGACTTAGGATCTAGTCTCGAGGAATCGGGATGGGGGTTCGAGTCCCCCCTTTCGCACCATCTTTCGCGGTTCCCCGCATCGATACGCTCTCCTGAGATCGACTCCCCCTTGGATCGCGTTTTTATCGAGGTTGTGCCATGAGTGTCGTGCTTGCTGTAGAGAACGTCGGACCGTGCCGCAAACAGCTCAAGATCGAGGTGCCGGCGCCGGCCGTCGAGGCGGAGCTCCGCAAGGTGGTGGAGCAGTACTCCCGCCAGGCGCGAGTCCCCGGTTTTCGGCGCGGCAAGATCCCGGCGTCGCTGATTCGGCAGCGCTTCCGCGATGACATTCGGCAGGAGGTCATCGAGCGCCTGTTGCCGCGCTTCTGGCAAGAAGCATCGACCGAGAGCGCCCTCGACACCCTGACCGCTCCGAGCGTCGAAGAAGTTGGCGAGCTGGCGGACGGTGAGCCCCTGACCTTCACCGCCGCGGTCGACGTTCGGCCGGAGTTCGAGCTCGCCAGCCTGGACGGCTTCGATCTGCCCGATCGCGACGAGGAACCGAGCGAAGAAGAGCTCACCGAAGCCCTCGACGAGCTACGGCGGCAGGTGGCCGATTGGGTCACCGTCGAGCGGCCGGCGGCGCGCGGCGACCGGGTTCTGGCGGCGGTGCGCGAGCTCGAGGTCGAGGAGGATCCGGAGTCCGAGCCGGAGCGGGTGCAGGTGGAGATCGGCGATGCGCGGGTTTGGGAAGAGCTCTCGCTGGCCCTCACCGGCCTCGAGGCAGGGCAAACCGGAACCTTCAGCCGGCCGGAAGGAGAAGGAGACGAGGCGCGGGTGCGCAAGTTCGAGGTCGAGGCAGCGCTGGTGGAAGAGCGCGACCTGCCGGAGCCGACGAATGAGTTCGCCGCCAAGGTGGGCAAGTTCGAGACCATCGATGAGTTGCGCGAGCAGGTCGCGAACGGGGTTACCGCCCGCAAGCGCGAGGCCAGCGACCGCCAGCGCCGCGAGGCTTTGATGGAGCAACTGGTGGCGCGCAACAGCTTCGATTTGCCGGAAGGGGTGGTGAATCACGAGACCGAGAACATCCTGCGCGATTACGCCATGGAGCTGCAGCGCCGCGGCGTCGACGTCGAGGCCGCCGGCCTCGACTGGCAGGAAATGGGGGGGCAGGCGCGACCGCAAGCGGAGCGCCGAGTGCGCGAGCGGCTGGTGCTCGACGCGGTGGTGGCCGCAGAAGAGGTGGCGGTCAGCGACGAGGAGGTCGATGGCGCCCTCGCCACCTTGGCGCGGTTGCAGAACCGCGGTTTCGAAGAATTGCGCCAGGAGTTCGTGCGCGAAGGGCGCATGGCCAGCCTGCGCCAGCAGCTTCAGCGGGATCGCGCCGTTCGCCGCCTGCTCGGCGATGGCGAGGATGGAGCCGAAGAGAACAAAGCCTGATCGGCGTGCCGCGACGGCGACGCCGACTGAACCGATGAGGGGAATGGATCTATGCTGATTCCGATGGTGGTGGAGCAGACCAATCGGGGCGAACGCGCCTTCGATATCTACTCCCGATTGCTGAAGGACAACATCATCTTCCTCGGTCGCCCGATCGACGACGAGGTGGCGAGCCTGATGATCGCCCAGATGCTCTTCCTCGAGGCCGAGAACCCGGAGAAGGACATCGCCCTCTACATCAACTCGCCGGGCGGCTCGACCACCGCCGGCTTCGCCATCTACGACACCATGCAGTACATCAAGCCCGACGTCGCCACCTACTGCATGGGGCAGGCCGCATCCTTCGCCGCGCTGCTGCTGGCGGCCGGCACCGAGGGCAAGCGCACGGTGCTGCCGAACAGCCGGGTGCTGATCCACCAGCCCTGGGTACAGGGCATCGGCGGTCAGCAGACGGACGTCGAGATCCACGCCCGCGAAATGCTGGCGATTCGCGATCGCGTCGACGAGGTGATGGCGAAGCACACCGGCAGGAGCAAGGAAGAGGTCCATCGCGACACCGAGCGCGACAACATCCTGACAGCCGACGAAGCGGTCGAATACGGCATCGTCGATCGCGTCATGAACCGGCGCAAGGGGTGAGATTTCGTCGCCACGGAATAGGCCCTCGGGCGCACTCTGTTCTTATGGAGCGTAGGTTGACGCCAGCCGGGATCGCCCGTACCATCGCTGAAGGCGGTTGGTAGGTCCCGTTTATCCGACACCGGAGGAGAAATGCCGAAGAAAGACACCGGCGACGAAGTCCTGAGGTGCTCGTTCTGCAACAAGAGTCAGCGCGAGGTCAAGAAGCTGATCGCGGGACCGACGGTCTTCATTTGCGACGAGTGCGTCGACATCTGCCTCGACATCATTGCCGAGGACCGGATGCTCGAGCAGCAGCAGGACACCACGCTGCCCAAGCCGCAGGAGATCAAGGCGCTTCTCGACGACTACGTGATCGGCCAAGACCAGGCGAAGAAAAAGCTGGCGGTCGCCGTCTACAACCACTACAAGCGCATCGATTTCGCCGAGAAGGCGCATAGCGAGATCGAGCTGCACAAGTCGAACATTCTCCTCGTCGGCCCGACCGGCACCGGCAAGACGCTGCTCGCCCAGACCCTGGCCAAGCTGCTCTCGGTGCCCTTCACCATCGCCGACGCCACCACCCTGACGGAGGCCGGCTACGTCGGCGAGGATGTCGAGAACATCATCCTCAAGCTCTACCAGGCGTCCGGCAACGACAAGGAGAAGACCCAGCGCGGCATCGTCTACATCGACGAGGTCGACAAGATCTGCCGCAAGGGCGACAACCCGTCGATCACCCGCGACGTCTCCGGTGAAGGGGTGCAGCAGGCGCTGCTCAAGATTCTCGAGGGAACCCAGTGCAACGTGCCGCCCCAGGGGGGGCGCAAGCACCCGCACCAGGAGTTCCTGCAGATCGATACCACCAACATCCTGTTCATCTGCGGTGGCGCCTTCGTCGGTCTGGAGGACCAGATCGGCCGGCGCATGAACGAGAAGAGTCTCGGCTTCGGCGCCGAGATCATCGCCACCAAGGACGAGAAGCAGGGCCGTCTGCTCGATCACGTGCTGCCGGAAGACCTGATCAAGTTCGGTCTGATTCCGGAGTTCGTCGGCCGTTTGCCGGTGGTCGCCACCCTCGAGCAGCTCGACGAGCACGCCCTGGTGCGGATCCTCAAGGAGCCGAAGAACAGTCTGCTGCGTCAGTACCAGACCATCTTCGAGTTCGAGGGCGTCGAGCTCAAGTTCACCGACGGTGCTCTGCAGGCGATCGCGCAGGAAGCCATCAAGCGCAACGTCGGAGCGCGCGGCCTGCGCATCATCCTCGAAGAGCTCATGCTGGACCTGATGTACACCGTTCCTTCGCAGCGCGACATCAAGCAGTGCTTGATCAACGAGGATGTCGTGGCGCGAAGTGTCGATCCAATCACCCTCTTGAAGAAGGCCGGCTGATGTAAGGGCGCCCTCGGGCGCCCTTCGCGACTTGCCCTGGATTTCCTGAATGGCCTCTACATTCGTCAAGACCCGCGTCGAAAAGCTCCCGCTGGTTCCGTTGCGGGACATGGTCGTCTTCCCCCACATGATGGCGCCGTTCATCGTCGGCCGCGAGAGCTCCGTGCGAGCCCTCGAGCAGACCCTGGCGAGCTCCAGCAAGCAAATCTTCCTGGTCGCCCAGAAGGACCCCAAGGTCGACGACCCGGTGCGCGACGACATCTTCGAGATCGGCGTGGTGGCGTCGGTGATCCAGAACCTCAAGCTGCCGAACGGCAACGTCAAGGTGATGGTGGAAGGGATTCGCCGCGGGCGGGTGCTCGACGTCCTCGACGAGGATGGCGGCATGCTGGTGGAGGTGGAGACCCTGGCGGCCGACTTCCCGGCCAGCGAAGAGCTCCAGATCTACATGAGCAAGGTGCTCTCGGCCTTCGAGCAGTACGCCAAGATGTCCCATCACCTGGCCTTCGAAGGGCTGATGTCGACTCTCAAGGTCGACGACCCGGATCGCTTCGCGGACATCCTCTCGGCCCACCTGATGGTGGCGACCACCGAGAAACAGTCCCTCCTCGAGCTGGTCAACCCCTACGAGCGGTTGCAGCGTCTGCACGACCTGTTGGATGTCGAGATCGAGAAGATCAACCTCGACAAGCGCATCAACGTCAAGGTCAAGAAGCAGATGGAGAAGGCTCAGAAGGAGTACTACCTCAACGAGAAGATCAAGGCCATCCACCAGGAGCTCGGGCGCAAGGACGACAAGGCCGACGAGGTCGCCGAGCTCAAGGAGCGCATCGAGAAGGCGGGGCTGCCGAAGGAGGCGTTGGAGAAGGCCGAGCAGGAGCTCAAGCGTCTCGAGGCGATGCCGCCGGTGTCCGCCGAGGCCACCGTGTCGCGCAACTACATCGACTGGTTGGTGAGCGTTCCCTGGAAGAAGAAGAGCCGCGAGCAGAAGGACATCGATCAGGCCGAGACGATGCTCGACGAGGACCACTACGGTCTCGAGAAGATCAAAGAGCGCATTCTCGAGTTCCTCGCCGTGCGCCAGTTGGTCGGCCAGTCGAAGAGCTCGATCATCTGTTTCGTCGGCCCGCCGGGAGTCGGCAAGTCGTCCCTCGCCAAATCCATCGCGCGGGCGACGGGACGCAAGTTCGTGCGCCTCTCCCTCGGTGGAGTGCGGGACGAGGCCGAGATCCGCGGCCATCGCCGCACCTACATCGGCGCCTTCCCGGGGCAGATCATTCAGATGATGAAGAAGGCCGGAACGCTCAATCCGATCTTCCTCCTCGACGAGATCGACAAGATGGCGATGGACTTCCGGGGAGATCCCTCGGCGGCCCTCCTCGAAGTGCTCGATCCGGAGCAGAACGACGCCTTCGTCGATCACTACCTGGATGTCGACTACGACCTCTCGAAGGTCATGTTCATCGCCACCGCCAACGTCTCTCACACCATTCCGGCGCCGCTCCTGGACCGCATGGAGGTGATCCAGCTCACCGGCTACACGCTCAACGAGAAGCTCGCCATCGCGCGCCAGTTCTTGGTGCCCAAGCAGCTCGAAGCGCACGGCCTGTCGGCAGACAAGATTCGCTTCGACGACGAAGCCCTGCGCACCCTGAGCGAGGGCTACACCCGCGAGGCCGGAGTGCGCAACCTCGAGCGCGAGATCGGCTCCGTTTGCCGCAAGATCGTGCGCCGGGTGGTCAAGGAGGGTGAGGATCTCGAGATCGAGGTGCTGCCCGAGACCATCGGCGAGCTCCTCGGCAAGCCCAAGCACCGGCCGCGGCGCAAGCTCGAAGAGTCGGAGGTCGGGGTGTGCACCGGTCTGGCCTGGACCCAGGCCGGCGGCGAGCTCCTCGAGACCGAGATCGGCTTGATGAAGGGCAAGGGCAAGCTCATCCTGACCGGCAAGCTCGGGGACGTGATGCAGGAGTCGGCCCGTGCCGCCCTGTCTTATCTGCGCAGCCGGGCCGAGATTCTGGGTCTGGAGACGGACTTCAACGAAAACTACGATCTCCACGTCCATGTGCCCGAGGGAGCCATTCCCAAGGACGGCCCGTCGGCCGGCATCACGATGGCGACGGCGCTGGTTTCTGCCCTCCTCCAGGTGCCGGTGCGCAAGGACGTCGCCATGACCGGCGAGATCACCCTGCGGGGTAAGGTCTTGCCTGTCGGCGGAATTAAGGATAAAGTTCTAGCTGCCTACCGTGCAGGCATCACGGAGGTCATCCTTCCCAACGAGAACGAGAAAGACCTCGAGGAAATCCCCGAGGAGGTTCGGGAAGTGCTCAATGTCCAGCTGGTCAGCTCGATGGACGAGGTCCTTCGGTTGGCCTTGGACGGAGATTTGACCGCCCCGCCGCAGGGAGACGGCAAGTTCGGAGAGGCAGCGCCGGAGCCGCCCGTCGGCCCCGATTCGCTGGCTCACTGAGGCGCTTCTCCCGGCACGCCACGAGGCGGGTCGTTCCGACGCACAGTCTTTGAAGTGAGGTCGGCGGTTGCTTGCAGCCGCCGTGCGTGATCGAGCGGGGTTCGTGCACGAGATGAAGATCGACCAGGCACGGCTCGCGGTGGCGGCTCACGAGGCGCGCATGTTCCTGCGCGACGGGCGGCCGGAGGTAGTTTTCGCCGGGCGCTCGAATGTCGGCAAATCGAGTCTTCTCAATCGACTTCTCGGGAGGAAGGACCTGGCCCACACCGGGTCGAAGCCGGGGCGGACGCGCTCGATCAATTATTTCTTGATCAACGACCGTTTCTACTTCGTCGATCTGCCGGGATATGGCTACGCCAAGGCTGCGAAGGACGAGCGACGCCGCTGGGCGGTGTTGATCGACCAGTATCTCCAGCAGGCTCTGCCGCAGGCGTTGGTGGTGCATTTGGTGGATTCCAAGGTCGGGGCGACGAGCCTCGACATTCAGGCTCACGAGTACATGGCGAGCCTGGGAGCGCGGACGATGGTGGTGGCCACCAAGGCCGATCGTCTGCCGCGTAGTAAACGGGCCAAGGCCCTGGCGACGATTCGCCGGGACTTGTCCCTGGACCAAGAAGTCAAGCTCTTGCCGGTCTCGGCCCGCACCGGTGAAGGAATCAAGGAGCTATGGAGCGGGATCGCCCTGGGGGCCCTGAATTCCGGAGCGCAACCGTGACTGCGAAAACGAGGAACGAGATGGCAAAAGGACAACGTACGGCGGAGAAATCGCGGCGCGAGCCCGCCCTGGATATCCGCGCTCTGAAAGAGATGAGCATTTCGCAGCTCAGCGAGATCGCCAAGGACCTCGGTGTCGAGGGCGCGGCGGGGATGCGCAAGCAGGAGCTGATGTTCAAGATCCTCCAGGCTCAGACCGAGAAGAGCGGATTGATCTTCGCCGAGGGTGTGCTCGAGTGCCTGCCCGACGGCTTCGGCTTCTTGCGCGCCCCGGAGTACAACTATCTGCCGGGACCGGACGACATCTACGTCAGTCCGAGCCAGATCCGGCGCTTCGACCTGCGCACCGGGGACACCGTGTCGGGCCAGGTGCGTCAGCCCAAGGAAGGGGAGCGCTACTTCGCCCTGATCAAGGTCGAGGCGGTCAACTTCGAGCATCCCGAGCAGGCGCGCAACAAGATATTCTTCGACAACCTGACGCCGCTCTATCCGGAGGAGCG
>JBCCHV010000077.1 GCA_039028635.1 Acidobacteriota bacterium | reverse complement strand
TCACCCCCGACCTCGGCGGCTCTTGCCGCCGCCGGGCCCGCTCGGGCCCGGTCGCAGGTTGCCGACGAGTTTTTCAGCAACCTGCTAGCAAGCTGCAGTTCGCCGTGCTCCCGAAAAGCCGGGAGATACCAAGGGAGAAGCGTTCTCACGCTTCTCCCCTTCGTTTTGCGCCAGCGCTGCTTGACCGTCGGGAAGTCCGGGGCGTTCTCGAGGTGAGAAGGGACCGTTGACTTACGGAACCACGATGCGCCGCCGGCTGCCGCGCACGAACTCACCGGGAGTCACGCCGACCCGCTGCTTGAATCGCCGCGTCAGATGGGCCTGGTCGCTGAAGCCGCAGGCGAGAGCCACCTGCGCAATCGCCATTCCCTGACGCAGCAATCGCCGGGCCCTGACGATCCGCCGCTGCAGCAGGTAGGCGTGGGGAGGAAGCCCGACCTCGGCCCGGAACAGACGCAGAAAGTGAAACCGGCTGAAGCCGCTCACGCCGGCGAGCTCATCGAGGGCGAGGGACCGCCCGAGATGAGCCTCCATGTAGTCCCGAACCCGCGCCATTGCCCGCCGCTGCCGGCCGGCCGGCGGAACCCGGCCACCGAGCCCCGAGTAGCGTTCGAGGAGCGCCGCCAGCACCCCCTCCATGGCCTCCTCGGCAGCCAGCGAGTCGTCTCCACCCAGGCTCAGACGATGAGCCTGCTGGAAGCGCGTTGCCAGCTCGGCGTCGCGGTAGACCAGGCGGTCGAATCGCGGCACCGGACGGTCGCGACCGGTCCACGGGCGCAGCAGATCCTGGAGACGGCGAGACGACGGATAGGCGGCGACGTAGGACCACGGCCGGTTCCCCAGCCGGCAACCATCGTGAACCGTGCCGGGCGGAATGACGATCAGGCTACCGGGCTCGCTCACCGGACCGTCGGCTCCGAAGCAAAGGGCGCGCCCCCCGGTCATCGCGGCGATGACGTAATGCTCATCGGCATGGGGCACGAACCGCTGGTCGAAGTAACGGGCGTGTAGCAACGACACACCGCAGACGGTGGTGTCGCGCCAGATCCTCTGCTCGGCTCGGTGACTCGTTTTCGACACTGGTCGCCTTTCCTGGTGCCCCTCCCCCACGGACCTCGACCTCTTTATATCGAGTCGGACTCAGCGCCGAAATTTTTAGTCCGTCTCCACCGGGTCATCGAAGTCCGGAAACGGTGCCGACCAGGCATCGACGGCGGTCACCGGCTCGTCGAGGCTGTGCACGGCGTGCGGCACCGACGCCGGCAGGGCCATCACTTCTCCCGGTCCGACCGTCAGCTCGACACCGTCGACTCGAAACACCAGTCTGCCCGAGAGCACCAACGTCAATTGCTCTCCCGGGTGACTGTGCTGCGGAAACACCGTCCGCGGCGGCACTTCGAAATAGGTCAGCATGGTGGCTTCGAGGGCGGCGACCAAGAACCTCGCGCCGGAGCGATGGCGCTGCCACCGGGGTTTGCCGAGGCCTGCGTCGCTCAGCACCTCGGGCGCCGCCGCGGCGTTTCCTTCGACTCCACCAAGATCCCTTCGTCGATTGTCATCGGGCTCCTCTCGGCTCTTCATGAATCGTCATCCTGCGGAGCCGGAGATATCCCGTCTTGAACAAAATTGCGCTGCTACAGCGTCGACCTCGAACCGGCTTTACTTGCCGGAGGCCCCTGACGTAGATTGCGGCCATGCGTCTCCGAGATTGGCCGCAGCGCCTCGTGTCGAGGGGGCGTATGCCGGCAGTTTTCGTTCTTTTGCTGGCGATCTTCGGCTGCCGCGAAGCGTCTTCCGAAGCTCCCCGTCCGGACGTCGTGTTGCTCACCGTCGCCGGCTGGAACTGGACTCCGGACCTCGCCGGCGACCCGAACGTCGCCCGTCTTCTGGACGAGAGTGCCCGGTTCGACGTCGCCGTGGCGAGCAGTCTCGAAGGCATCTCGCAGCAGGCCGTGGTGTTCTCGGCCCTGTCGCCCCACGTGCGCGGCGCGGCACCGGGCTTCGCCGGACTCAGGCGCGATCGTCGCACCCTCGCCGAGTCCCTGAAGGCCGCCGGGTTCCGCACCTTGGCCTTTGCCCCTTCGGCACCCGCCCCCGGCCTCGATCAGGGCTTCGACCGCTGGAACGAAGTTTCGCCTGGGAACGCGGAGATCGCCGAGCTCGTCGGCGAGGCCTTCGACGAGGACGCCCGGCCCCTCTTCGCCTACCTGCACCTCGCAGGAGCCGGTGCCCTGCCTCCCCTTCTGGAGGCCCTGGCGGCCAGCGAGCGAGGCCGCCGCGCTCATCTCGTCGTCACCGCCACCCTCGCACCCTCACCGCAGGCTGCCCGGTGGACCGACTCTTCGCTCCGGATACCACTACTCGTCCGGCCTGCGGACCGGCAGGGCGCCGGGGAGCGTTTCGAAACCCCTAGCCAGGCCATCGACATCGCCCCGACCCTGCTCTCCCTCGCCGGTGCTCAGCCCCTCCCGGCGACCCTCGGTCGGTCCCTGATTCCAGTGCTGCGCGCCAAGCCCAGGACCGCCGAGTGGGTCGCCGTCAGCGAGTCCACGGCGGCGGCGGACCCTTGGATCGCGGTGCGCGGCGACCACTGGAAAATCGTCGCCAGCCTCGCCGACGGCTCCGTCGAGGCACTCTACGATCTGGCCCAAGACCCGGCAGAGGGCGACAACCTCGCCACCCGCGATCCCGGTCTTCTGCAACGCGCCACCGCCCACCTCGAGGGCGCTCGCCGCCGCCTCGCCGAGACCCGTGGGCGTCATGCCCGAGCCTCCCTCCCCTCGACGCCGGACGTCAAGGGGCCGATCTGGGCGATTCCCAATCCGATCGAGAGGTGCTGGGGCGCCGACGATGCGGCCAGCGGCTCCACCGTCGTCCACTGGGACGCCGGTGATCGTCGCGGCACGACTCAAATCCGCATCGGCGGTCCGCGCGGCCAGGTGATGGCGACCGGCCACATGCAGGGATCCCAACCCACCGGATCCTGGGTCCGCGACGGCACCGTCCTCAGCCTCGTCGAGGTCGGCAGCGAGCGAGAGATCGGGCGAACCCAGGTCCGCATTCACCAAATGCCATGCGCGCGCGACTGACCGCTCTCGTCGTCCCCGCCCTCTTGGCGCTGCTCGCCGGCTGGATCTTCCACCTGACGGTGGTCGACATCCCTGCCGCAGCCAACGCCGGACGCCTCGCCCAACCCTGGCCCGACGGCGCCGAGTACCTCGACGTCGCGGTCGCCCTCGCCCATCGCGGCGAAGCTTCGATCCACCTCGCCGGCGAAGACCTTCCGGCACGCTTCCCGGTCGGCTACAGCACCGCCATCGCCGGAGCCCTGCTCCTGGGCAGCGACCCCCTGATCGCACCGCAGCGCACCAATCAAGCGGCGGGAGCCCTGCTGCTGGTCTTCTTCGTCGCCCTGCTGGGGCTGCGCCGCCACTACTTGGCGGCAGGCCTCGCTGCCCTCCTCCTGGCCACCCTGCCGGCCTTCATCATCCTCTGCCGTAGCCCGATGAGCGAGGTCTCCAGCACACTGATGTCGGTGGTCGCCGTCGGCCTGCTCTACGGCTTTGCCCGCTCGCCGACCAGCGGACCAGGTGCCCGTCGCGGCGTCGCCCTGGGGATCGTCGGAGCCGCGATCCTCGGCCTCGGCCTGGGTTTCCGCACCGCCAACGTGTTGCTGCTCGCCTTTCTGCCAGCGGCGATCCTGGCCCGCGACTCCGGCCGGCGGCTCAAGGACCTCGTCCTGCTGGGCCTGGCGGCGGCAATCGGGGTGCTGCCACTGCTGGCCTTCAATGGCAGCGTCTTCGGCCATCCGCTGGCGAGCGGCTACAGCTATTGGTTGCCGGAATGGAACGCTTCTGCCGCCTTCAGCTCCGATTTCGTGAGCGACAACCTCGCCTACTACGGGCGCGAGCTGCGCCAGCAGGAAACGGACTACTCGAGCGCCACCCACTTCGGGCAGCAGCGCGGTTCCTACGTGACGCCGGCCTTCGTGCTGCTGGCCCTCGTCGGCCTCGGTCGCATGTGGCGCCGCCGACGCCTCCGCCTGTTCGCCGCCGCCGGCATCGTGGCTCTCGCCGCCATGGCGTTCTATGCCTTCCACGACACGCGCCTGATCTTCCCGCTCCTGGTGCTGCCGATCCCGGCCATCGCCATCGGCCTGGGCGAGATCTTCGCCAGTCGCGGTCGCCTCGCCGTTCCGCTGGCCACCGCCCTGCTCTGCCTCACCGTCCTCGGCTGGCCGAGCGGCGACGGCCACAGCGAGACCACCGAGCTGGTGACCACCGCCCATCGCCGGCCCGCCTACCCGGGCTTCGATTCGCTGCGCCGATTCCGCGCCCTGGACGAGGCCAGCGAGCCCGGTCTCATCCTCACGGACATGCCGCCGCCCTACGTCCACGCCGCCTTGAGCTGGCGCGGGGAAGAGTCGCGCGCGGTCGTCGCCCCCCTCGACGACGACCACCTCTACACCACCAACCCGGAAGTCTTCCAGTTCGGCGAGGCGGAGCGCATCGCGCGAATCTCCGAGGCCCTCCTCGCCGGCGACCCGGTTTGGGTGATCACCGCCAAACAGGACATCTTCAGCCTCGCCAGCACTCTCCCGCCGCCGACCGACTATGGCTGGGAGGTGGTCCTCCACACCCGACCGACGTCGGGGGTGGCGCGGCTGGTCGCGCTGGCACCGGAATGATCTCTGGAGCTACTCCGGCATCCCCTGCGGATCGATTCCGGGGGGAGCTTGCAGGTAGGCCACGAAGGCGCGGGTCAGCTCCGCGATCAGGACCGAGTCATCTACCGGGCCATAGCTCTGACTGACGTCGTCGAGGGCGATCGCCGAGATCACGACGCCATCGACCATGCGTAGAGCGAAGCGCAGCGCGCTCTCGGGTTGGTCGTGGCCAATTTCAGGGACACAGCCCCCGAACAGCTCGACCAACGCTGCCACCACCTCGCGGTCCCTCGGCGGCTCGGAATTCGCCTCGCTCTCGAGGCCTGCCAATCGACGCTGCAGGCGAAGACGAAGCAGGCCACGTCTGTGCCGACACAGGGCGACGATTTCGGCGATCAGGCGCCGCGCCCGCTCGGCCAGCGACAGGGCCTGCCACTCTGCGGAGCTCGCGGCGGCCGCCAAGCTCCGTCGGGCTTCCTCGTGATAGCGCTCGAGGAGTGCCTCCACCAGGGCCTCTTTGGCGGGGAATCGAGCGTAGAAGGACCCGACCGAGGTGGCGCTGCGAGACACGATCTCCGCCACCGTGATCTCGGCCCAAGGCCGCTCCCCGAGGAGCTCCTCGGTGGCGTCGAGCAAGCGGTCGAGGGTCGCCTTGCTGCGTTCCTGGCGGGGCGCGATGAGGCCTCGGCGAAGGTCGTTCACACCCATCCCAGAGCAACCATGAGGTAAGACACCGTGTTGGTCAGGCCGTGGGCCAGGATGACGACCCACAGATTGCGCCCGGAGAGCAGATAGACCCCGCCGAGCATCAGGCCTGCGCAGGCCGTCATCAGAACTCCACCAATCCCCTGGTAGAGGTGAAGAAGACCGAAGAACAGGGAGCTGAGCAGCAGCGCCGCGATCCAAGCCCGTCCCGTCCCTCGGAACAACCGGGCCAGCCGGCCCATCAGGAAGCCGCGATAGATCACCTCCTCGGCCAACGCCGCCGTCAGCCACATGATCACCAGGCTGCCGATCAGGGCCCAGGGGTCTCCCCGCAGGGAGTCGAAGCGGCTGGTATCCGCCGGCGGAACGCCCAGGAGGCGCGGCAAGATCCAAAGCTGAGCCGTCCACTCGACCAGCAGCATGACGCCAGCAGCGGCAGCGGCCCCCAGGCCAGCGCGCCGCCAACTCGCCGGTCGGCGGAAGCCCAGCACTCGCAGGGTCTCGCCGCGCAGACGAGGCGCCAGGAGGGCAATCGTCAGTGACAAGACGATGCCGGCGAGGGCCACGACGTTGCCCATCGGGGTGGTCGGTCCCAGGTGCTGCGCGCTGGCGACAGCTCCCAGCGCGACGAGCACGAGGAGCCCGACTTCGATCGCGTCCCGGGTCGGCCGCGAGTCGGAGGATCGGTTGGACCCAAGAGAATCAGAACTCACATTCTAGAATTTATATTCTATTTTTGAGTCCGTCAATCAGCAGGGCTACGGGAAGCGCTTGGCGCGGTCGGCTAGCATCGCCTCGGAACCGCGTCCACCGGTCGCAGGCGACCGTCGAAGCTGGCTCAGGGCTCGGCCGCTGTCGGCGCCAACCTCGGCAGACCGCCCAGCCCCTGATCGCGCAGCCAGCTCGCGATCTCCTTCATGTAGTCGCCGTCCGGCTCTGGCCGGCTTGCGGACGCCGCCCCGTGGCCTCCGGGGTGCATGCCGAGCCCGAGGCTGTGGGTCGCCTGCGGTAACAGCACCAGGCGCTGGTGGTCGTTTCCGGCCAGGGTCAGCCCGAGCCGCCAGCGGGCGATCGAGACCTCCGATGGCGCCTGGGAGTCGCGCCCGCCGAACAACACCAGCATCGGCAAGTCGCCGAGGCCTGCGATGTCCGGCAGAGGATCGTAGGTCGCCACCCAACGCCAGTTGGGGCAGTTGCTCTCGCTCGGCAAGATCTTGTCGAGGGAGGCGATGGCGCTCCAGGGCCGACCCCGCTCGCCTTCGAGCCCACGGGCGAGGGCTTCCCGGCCGCGGCAGGATTCGAGATAGGCGAAGTAGCGCTCGATCCACTCGAAGCCCCGCCGCCGCTCGGCATCTTCCAGGCCGGCGCGCTCGAAGGCCTGTTGGTAACCCCAGGACTCGACCGTCGTCGGTCGGGCGCCACCGCCGGCGACGACGATGGCGAAATCCGCCTCGGCCCCTCCGGCAACGGCCCGCGGCACCACCCAGCCGGCCTGACTGTGACCGAAGAATCCCACCCTGCCGCCGGCGACTTCGGGCTGACTGCGCAGCGCATCCAGGGCGGCCGCCGCATCGCCGGCGAGGTCATCGAGGGAGGACCGAATCCAGCTTCCGGTCGAGGCGCCGCAGCCCCGCTTGTCGAACGCCAGGACGGCGAAGCCGCGGGCGAGGAACCAGGCCGTCAAGGGGGCCTGAAAGGCCCGCGTCGAAGGTCCCGAACCGTGGAGCAGGACGACGCCGGGCACGGGGCCGGAGCTCTCTTCGGCCGCCGCTGGCAGGGAAACGGTGGCCGCCAGCTCGGCGCCGGGGACCGAGATGACGAGGTCCCGGGTCGGATTGCCGGCCTCCTCGGCCCACAGGCCGGGTGTGGACATCAGCAGGAAGCAAATGACGGTGAGGACGGTGCCTTGTCTTGCAGTCATGGCACCAGCTTAAGGAGTCCTGCCGGCGCCGTCTTGAACCTCCGTAGCCTCGACGGGCCTACCGGGATTCAAACCGCACCGTCAGGGACCGCCATCAAGCGCCGGCGAAACCTCGCCGGCGAAACCCCGAAGCGACGATGGAAGTGACGCGTCAGATGGCTCTGATCCGCGAAGCCGCATTCGCCGGCAACCGCCGCCAGCGCCTCTCCGCGCGCGATCCGTTCGGCCGCCCGGCCCAGCCGGCGGGTTCGCAGATACTCGCCGACGGTGGTCCCCAGATGGCGCCGGAAGCCGCGCGCCAGGGTGACCCGGTTCACCCCCACCGCAGCGGCGAGGGAAGAGAGGGTCCAGCCCTCGCCGAGGCCGTCTTCGCCGAGGGCACCCTCGCGGAGGCCATCCTCGATCACCGCCAGGGCGTCTCTCACCGACCGCGGCAGCGGCCCCGAGGCTCTGCTCTCCTGGGCTCGCATCGCCGCCATCTCGACTACCAGATCGAGGATCCGGGCCTCACGGGCGGCCGGTAGATGGACCGCCAACGCCAGCGCCAACCCCGACACGTCGTCACGCACTTCTTCCCTCGCCGGCAGCTTGCCGAAGCCGAGGACGTCCCCCCAGGCCTCTTCCGGTCCCTCGATCAGAAGGGTGCGGGCGCCCTCCGGACCAAAGCGCATACCGCCGCCGGCGCTGGGGGAAGCCAGCACCGCCATGCCGCGGCCGACCCAGAACGGCGACGCAGAATCCTGGTGGTAACCGCCATCGAGGACCAGGCAAAGGGAGGGATGTCGGTGGTAGTGGGCCGCCACTTCGAAGCCCGGTGGCTGCCGGCTCTCCCACAGGGAGAAGGGTCCGATGCGGCGCAGGCTGCAAGCTCCGCCGAGGGGCGTCTGGTCGGCCATGGCAAGAGATACGCCCGACCCGACCTGCGGGTTGCCGTTGGGATCCGGCGCGGCCCTCAGGCCAAGCGCTCGGCGAGAAAAGCCGCCGCCCGCTGGCGGAAGTCTTCGGCCCACTCGTGGCCGCCGTCGAAAGCATAGCCCTCGACCGCCAGGCCCTTGCCTTCGAGAATGGCGACATCTTCGGCCATCCGTTCGGGGGTGTAGGCGGGATCTTCCTTGCCGGCACCGATGAGCACCGGAGGAAAGCCCGGCAGGTCGCGGGCGGCGACCTCCGGCGGCACGTCGCCGCCGAGCACTACCAGGGCATCGCTCTTGCGGCCACAGCCGGCGGCGGCGCGATAGGCCATGGCGACACCCTGGGAGAAACCGGTGAAGGCGAGGCGCTCGATGGTGCCCAGATCGCGCAGCACCTCGGCGAGCACCGCCGACACGTAGTGGACGTTGTCGCCGATGGCGCGATCGCGGTCGAACTTGGTCATCCAGCTCGACACCACCCGGCCGCTGCGGGTGTAGAAGGGGTGGAGCGCCTGCACCGAGCACAGCACCCAGCCCTCGCTGCCGGGGATGGCGCGCAGCGCCTCGAGCTGGCTCTCGGCGCCTTCGCCGTAGCCGTGGAAACCCATCAGCAGGACCTCTTCCGGGCCTTCGGCGGGTCGCTCGAGGAGATAGGTGCCGTGAACGATGGTGGCGATCTGCCGCGCCACCGCTCGACCGCTGGGCCGGTCGCGACTCACGCCGGCGCCTTCGCCGCCAGCGGCGAGCTCAGGATGCGCACCCGTTCCTCGATCAAGCTCGGCAGATTGGGGTCTTCGGCGTGCTCTCCGACCAGCCGCACCAGGGCGCTGCCCACCACCACACCATCGGCCACCTTGGCGACCTCGGCGACCTGCTCCGGTGAGGAGATGCCGAAACCGACGGCGAGTGGCAGCGGCAACCGCCGGCGCACCTTCTTGACCTCCTTGATCAGCGCCGGCGCCAGCGCCGACTGCTCACCGGTGACGCCGGTGCGAGAGACGTAGTAGACGAAGCCCCGAGACGCCGCCGCCACCTTGGCGATGCGATCCTTGGTGCTGGTGGGGGCGAGCAGGAAGACCGTATCGAGGCCGCGCGAGGTGAGCGCCGGAATGAAGCGGTCGGCGGCCGCCTCGGGAGGCAGGTCGACACACAGCACACCGTCGACTCCGGAGGCCGCCGCCTGCTCCGAGAAGCGCTCGATACCGCGAGCGTGGATCGGGTTGAAGTAGGTGAACAGCACGATCGGCACTCGAATGCTGTCGCGGCAGCGGGCGATGACGTCGAAAATACCGGCCATGGTGGTACCCGCCGCGAGGGCGCGCGCCGCCGCCTGCTGGTTGACCGGGCCATCGGCGATGGGATCGCTGAAGGGCACCCCGAGCTCGATGATGTCGGCGCCACCGGCGGCCAGCGCCCGGATCAGCGACTCGGTGGTCTCGAGATCGGGATCGCCGGCCATCAGGAAGGGGATGAAGGCGGCCCGCTTCTGCTCCCGGCAGCGGGCGAAGACTTGGTCGAGGGCACTCATGACCGCTCCCGTTCGGCACGCCGATCGACGAAGGGCGTCACCACGCCATCGCCGGAGTCGAAGCCGAGGACCGACTCGACATCCTTGTCGCCGCGGCCCGAAAGATTGACCAGAATCACCATCTTCGCCGACATGTGGGGCGCATGGCGCGCCGCCTCGGCGAGGGCATGGGCCGACTCCAGGGCCGGCAGGATGCCCTCCGTCTCGGCGAGCAGGTGGAAGGCGTCGATGGCCTCACGATCTCCCACCGAGGTGTACTCCACCCGTCCCTCGTCGTGCAGGAAAACGTGCTCCGGCCCGATCGCCGGATAGTCGAGGCCGGCCGACACGGAATGGGTCGGAACGATCTGGCCCTCGCGATCCTGCAGCACCAGAGTGCGGGTGCCGTGGAGGACGCCGAGGGTACCGCCCTGGAAGCGCGCCGCGTGCTCGCCGAGGTCGTCGCCCCGGCCTCCCGCCTCGACGCCGATCATGCGCGTGCGATCGCCGAAGAAGGCGGTGAACAGGCCGAGGGCGTTGCTGCCGCCGCCGACGCAGGCCACCGCCAGGTCGGGGCCCCAGCGCCCTTCCGCCTTCTTGAGCTGGCGCCGCGCCTCGTCGCCGATGACGCGGTGGAAGTCGCGCACCATCCGAGGATAGGGGTCCGGGCCCAGCACCGAGCCCAGAATGTAGTGACTGTGGTGCACGTGGGTGACCCAGTCGCGCAGCGCCTCGTTGATGGCGTCTTTGAGGGTGCGGCTGCCGGCGTCGACGCCGCAGACCTCGGCCCCCAGGAGGCGCATGCGCTCGACATTGAGACGCTGCCGGCGCATGTCCTCGGTGCCCATGTAGACGGTGCAACGCAAGCCGAGCAGGGCGGCCGCGGTGGCCGTCGCCACGCCGTGCTGGCCGGCGCCGGTCTCGGCGATCACCCGCTCCTTGCCCATCTTCTGGGCCAGCAGCGCCTGGCCGATGGCGTTGTTGATCTTGTGAGCCCCGGTGTGCAGAAGGTCTTCGCGCTTGAGGTAGATGCGCGCCCCACCCAGCCGCTCGCTCAGGCGCTCGGCGAGGTAAAGGGGCGTCGGTCGACCGGCGTAGTCGGCCAGCAGACCGCGCAGGCGACGGCGAAAGGCGCGTTGCCGGATGATCTTGTCGTAGGCCTTGGACAGCTCCGCCAGCGGCGCCATCAGGGTTTCCGGAACGAAGCGCCCACCGTAGGGACCGAATTGGCCGGTAGCCTCAGTCGCGCGCGCCATGGCGTACCTCCTCGAAGAATCGTCGCATTTTCTCTGGGTCCTTGAGCCCCGGAGCGGATTCGACTCCGGAGCAGACATCCACTCCCGTCGCCCCGCTGGCGGCCAGGGCACGGCGCACCGACGGGGCATCGATTCCACCGGCCACGAGCCGCGGCCGGGAGCCTTCGAGCGGGGCAAGGGTATCGTAGTTCCAAGCGATGCCGGTGCCGCCGTAGGCGGCGTGGCGAATGTCGAACAAAAATCCCCAGGCCCGCGGGTAATCCTCCAAAAGGCCAGCATCGAGGGGCTCGCGTTGCCGCGCCGGCACCCGGATCGCCGGCAGGGCCCGCTCCCCCCAATGGGCCACTTGGGCCGGCGACTCGTCGCCGTGGAGCTGGATCAGATCGAGGCCGACCCGACGATCGATGTCGTCGATCTCGTCGACCGGCCGGTCGACGAACACTCCGACCTTGAGGGCGCGATCAGCGATGGCGCGGGAGATCTCCCGGGCTGGCCCGACCTCGAGATGGCGCGGGCTCGGCGGATAGAAGTTGAGGCCCACCAGGTCGGCGCCGAGGTCGACGGCGAGCCGGGCGTCGGCGACGGTGGTGACGCCGCAGACCTTCACCAGGGGCCGCCTCGGGGGCCCGGCAAGGGTCATCGACGATCCCCACGAAGCTCGGCGAGAAGCGCCACCGGATCGTCCGCCAGCAGCAGCGACTCGCCGATCAGAAATGCCCGGAAGCCGGCCGCGGCGAGGCGCGCCACCTGATCGCCGCTCGCCAGGCCGCTCTCGGCCACCTTGAGGGCAGCCACCGGCAGCCTCGGCAGCAGCTCGATGGAGCGCTCGATGTCGACCTCGAAGGTGCGCAGGTCGCGGTTGTTGACCCCCACCAGCTCCCAGTCCTCACCGGCCAGTAGCTCGACGTCGCCGCGGTCGTGGGTCTCGATCAACGGCACCAGACCGAGGCGGCGAGCCAGCCGCGCCCGACGACGCAGCTCGTCGCGGCCCTGCAGGGCGGCGATCAGCAGCACAGCATCGGCCCCGGCGTCGCGCGCCCAGAAGAGCTGGCGATCGTCGACCACGAAGTCCTTGGCGATGGCCGGCAGGCCGGAGACCCGCTTGCAGGTCTCGAGGAGCTCGTAGGAACCGTGGAAGAAATCCGGCTCGACCACCACCGAGAGGGCCGCTGCCCCGCCGTCGACATAGCGCCGCGCCTGCTCCGCCGGATCGATCCGGCCGAGCAGCGAGCCGAGCCGCGGCGAGCCCATCTTGACCTCGGCGATGATCGCCGGCCCGGGACCTTCCGCGAGGGCGCCCAGGAAGGGTTTCTCGACCCTCGTCAGCAATGACGCCGCAAGCTCCCCAGCCGGAAGCGCCGGAGCCGGGTCGTCGACGCCTGCCATCGCCCGCCGCCGCTGGGCGGTGATGTCGAGGAGGATCTCGGCGACCTTCACACATCCTCCTCGGCGCTGGCGGTGAAGCGGCGCAGCGCTTCGAGTCGCTCCCAGGCGGTGCCTTCGGCGAGCAGCCGGCGGGCCGCCGCGATGCCGTCGACGAGGGTCTCGGCGCGGCCGCCGACGTAGAGGGCGGCGCCGGCGTTGACGGCGGTGATCTCCGCCAGCGGACCGGCCTCGCCCTGCAGCAGGCGCTCCATGACGGCGGCGTTTTCCTGCGGCTCGCCACCGGCCAGGTCGCTCTTCGCCACCGCCGCCGTGCCGAGCTTCTCCGGCGTCCAGCGGGCGAGCGTCACCCCGCCATCGCGCACCTCGCCGATCAAGGTTTCGCCGGTGGTGGTGATCTCGTCGAGGCCGTCGCCGTGGACCACCAGGGCGTGGCGGCTGCCGAGGTCCGCCAGCACCCGCGCCACCACCTCGACCAGACTCTCCTGGTAGACGCCGACCAACTGGCAGTGGGCACCGGCCGGATTGGTCAGCGGGCCGAGGACGTTGAACACGGTGCGCAGGGCGAGGGCGCGGCGCACCGGCATGACCTCGCGCATGGCGGGATGGAAGCGCGGCGCGAAGAGAAAGGCGATGCCGACCTCGGCGAGGCACCGCCCGGCCTCTCGCGGCCCGAGGATCTTGTCGAGGCCGAGGGCGCTGAGCACATCGGCGCTGCCGGATCGGCTCGACACCGAGCGGTTGCCGTGCTTGGCGACGGTCGCGCCACCGGCCGCCGCCACCAGCGCCGCCGCCGTCGAGATGTTGAAAGTTCCGGAACCGTCGCCACCGGTGCCGCAGGTGTCGACCACCTCCGGACAGCGGTGCTCGACGGCGATCACCCGCTGACGCATGGCGACCGCCGCGCCGGCAATCTCCGCCGGCGTTTCACCCTTCATGCGCAGCGCCACCAGCAGAGCGGACTTCTCGATATTCGACATCTCGCCGTCCATCAGCTGGCCGAAGAGCTCAGCCACCTCGGCCTTGCTCAGATCTTCGCCGTCGCACAGGCGGCCGAGGGCCTCGCTAGGTGTGATCACGTCGTCACCTCCTCTGCTGTCGCCGGCGCCGGGGTGGTCGCCACCCCGCAGCGGCGCAGGAAGTTCTCGAGCAGCCGCGGACCTTCGACGGTGAGCACCGACTCGGGATGGAACTGCACGCCGAACCAAGGATGTTGCTTGTGTCGCATTCCCATCAGAATGCCGTCGTCGGCCCAGGCGCTGGCCTCGAGGGCCTCCGGCAGGGTTCCGGGAGGGACGTCAAGGGAGTGGTAGCGGGTGGCCTCGAAGGGCTGCGACAAGCCCGCGAAGATGCCCTGGCCGTCGTGGCGCACGGGCGAGGTCTTGCCGTGCATCAGGCGCGGGGCGCGGCCGACGACGGCGCCACAGGCCACCGCCAGAGCCTGGTGCCCGAGGCACACCCCGAGCACCGGCACGGTGGGCTCGAGGGCGAGCAGGTCGAGGCACACCCCGGCCCCTTCCGGCCGCCCCGGTCCCGGCGACAGAACGATGCCCTGGGGCCGGCGCTCGAGCATCGCCGCCGCCGCCTCGGCATCGTTGCGCAACACCAGCACCTCGGCACCGGCCACCGTCAAGGCCTGCACCAGGTTGTAGGTGAAGGAATCGTAGTTGTCGACCATCAAGATCACGCGCTTTCCTCCTCCAGGCGCTCGGCGAAGGCCACCGCCGCGAGCAGCGCCGCTGCCTTGTTCTCGGTCTCGTCCGCCTCGCGAGACGGCTGCGAGTCGGCGACGATGCCGGCACCGGCGGTAACCGACGTCTCGTCGCCGCGCACCACCAGCGTCCGAATGGTGATGCAGGTATCGACATCGCCGGCGAAGCCGAAGTAACCCACCGCGCCGGCATAGAGGCCGCGGGCCTCGGGCTCGAGATCGTCGATGATCTCCATCGCCCGAATCTTCGGTGCTCCGGAGACGGTGCCCGCCGGGAAGCAGGCCACCAGGGCGTCGAGGCCATCGCGGCCCTCGGCCAGCTCTCCCACCACGCTCGATACCATGTGCATGACGTGGCTGTAGTTCTCGATGCGCTGGAAGCTCGCCACTTCCACGCTGCCCGGCGCCGAGACCTTGCCGAGGTCATTGCGTCCCAGGTCGACGAGCATGACGTGCTCGGCCCGTTCCTTGGGATCCGCCTGCAGGTCCTCGGCCAGCCGCAGATCCTCGGCGGCGTCGCCTCCCCGCCGTCGCGTGCCGGCGATCGGCCGGGTTTCGAGGACTCGACCGGTCTTGGTCACCAGCGCCTCCGGTGAAGCTCCGGCGAGGGCGAAGTCGGGCGTCTCGAGGAGCACCATGTAGGGGCTCGGATTGATCAGCCGCAGCGCCCGGTAGAGGGCCAGCGGCGCCACTCGCCGCGGAATCGTCCAGCGGCGCGCCAGCACCACCTGGAAGATGTCGCCGGCGGCGATGTGCTCCTGGGCGGCGGTCACCGCCGCCTCGAAGGCCGACCGCGACAGGCTGGGCTCGGCCTCGGCACGCTCGTCGATGGCGGCCCCGCCGCCGACTGCCAGACCCACCGGCACCGCCACGCCGCCGAGGCCGCCGCCGGCGGTGAGCACCCGCTCGAGGCGATCGAGACCGGCCTCCGCTTCGGCGCGGGAGATCTCACCTTCGATTTCGTTGGAGACCGCCAGCACGCGCTGCCGAGCGTGATCGAAGACCACTACCTCGTCGAACCGGGCGAGGGTGGTCAGGGGCAGACCGAAGGCATCCGGCGGCCGGTTGGGCAGGCGCTCGATGGCGCGCACGAAGTCGTAACCGAAGGCGCCCACCCAGCCGCCGGCGTAGGGCACCGGGGCCGCCTCCGCCCGCACCGAGTGCAAGACCCGCCGCAGCAGCGTCAGAGGATCGCCGCTCTCCTCGCGGGTACCCTCGGGACCGCTGAGCTCGAGGCGGTCCGGAAACAGGCGCAGCCAGTGCCGCGGCCCCACCCCCAGGAAGCTGTAGCGCGACACCTGATCGCCGCCGGTGACGCTCTCGAAGAGAAAGCGCGTCGGCGAGATCTCCGCCAGGCGGCGGTAGACCCCCAGCGGCGTGAGGCTGTCGGCGAGGAACTCTCGAATGCGCGGCACGGCCCGGCGCGGCGACGGGGTCATGAAGTCTCCTCGGCAGAGGTTGATTCGGCTGGCGCGGGATCCGGGGGCGCTTCCGGTTTGCGCGACGGCGCCGCCGCCGGCTCGAGGTGTCGGCGGCGCAGCTCGCGGGCGAGATCAGCGGCGGTCACCTGCCCGGAACGGAGCAGAAGGAGGAGATGGTAGATCAAATCCCCGGCTTCGCTACAGAGCTCGTCGCGGGAGCCTCCGCCGACCGCCGCGATCACCGTCTCGGTGGCCTCCTCGCCGACCTTGCGGGCGATGCGCTGCGGGCCGGCGGCGAGCAGGCGGGCGGTATAGCTGGCGGCCGGATCGGCGTCCGCCCGGCGCGACAGGACGTCGTCCAGCCAACCGAGCTCGAGGGCCGACGGCACCGCCTCCTCGGAGCTGGCGTCGAAGCAGCTACGCACCAGCCGATGGCAGGTCGGCCCCTGCGGGTCGACCCTCACCAAGAGGGCGTCGCGGTCACAGTCGGCGTACAGGGACACCAGGCGCAGGAAGTTGCCCGAGGTCTCGCCCTTGCACCACAGGCTCTGCCGCGATCGGCTCCAGAACCACACCCGCCCCTCGGCGAGGGTGCGAGCCACGGCCTCGCGATTGGCGTAGGCGAGCATCAAGACGGTGCCACTAGCGACGTCCTGAACCACCACCGGCAGCAGGCCGTCATCGCCGAAGCGCAAGGATTCGAGATCGAGGCTCATGGCACCTCCCGCACCGGGTGACCGGCATCCCGCAGGAGCGCCTTGACCTCGCCGACGCTGTAGGTGCCGTCGTGAAAGATCGAAGCCGCCAGCACCGCCGCCGCTCCGGCGCCGAGGGCCGCCGCCAGATGCTGCGGCCGGCCAGCGCCGCCGGAGGCGATCACCGGCACCGCCACCTGCTCGCTGGCCGCCGACAGCAGCTCGAGGTCGTAACCCTCCTGGGTGCCGTCGCTGTCGATGCTGGTGAGCAAGATCTCACCGGCGCCGCGCTCGACCCCCTCGGCGATCCACTCGAGGGCATCGCGGGGCGTTTCGCGGCGGCCGCCGTGGGTCACCGCCTGCCAGCCGTCCGCCGAGTCGCGGCGCCGGGCGTCGACGGAGAGCACCACGCACTGGCTTCCGAAGCGCTCGGCGAGCTCCGTCAGCAGCTCCGGCCGGGCGACAGCGGCGGTATTGACGCCGACCTTGTCGGCACCGGCCTTGAGCAGGGCGCGGGCATCCTCCACCGAGCGCACTCCACCGCCGACGGTCAGCGGGACGAAGATCTGCTCGGCGCTGCGCTCGACCCAAGCGAGGTCCGTGGCGCGCCGCTCCGGCGCCGCCGAGATGTCGAGAAAGACGATCTCGTCGGCCCCCTGATCGGCGTAGCGCAGGGCGGACTCGGCGGGATCGCCGCGATCGACCAGATTCTGGAACTTGACCCCTTTCACCACCCGGCCATCGGCGACATCGAGGCACGGGATGACGCGGCAGGTGAGCTCGGTCCGAGCGCTCACGGGGCCACCTCCTGGCGGCAGACGGCGACCGCATCGCCGATCGTGAAGGCCTCCTCGTAGAGCGCCCGCCCCACCACGGCGCCGGCAATCCCCGGCGTGTCGCGGGCCGCTTCGAGATCCCCCAGGGAACGCACGCCGCCGGACACCCAAGCCGGCAAAGCGCTGGCCGCGCCGACTTGGGCCGTCAGCTCGAGATTAGGCCCGTCGAGGGTGCCGTCGCGGGAGATGTCGGTCACCAGGACTCCGGGGCAGGGCAAGCTGCGCAAGGCCGCGCAGAGCTCGTCGAGGGAGCGGTCGGCGGAGACCGTCCAGCCTTCCAGGCGGACCGCGCCGCGGCGCACGTCGAGGGCCGGCACCAGACGCTCCGGCCAGTCTTCGGCGAGGCGCCGGAACTCCTCCGGCCGCCGCCCGACCAGCGAGCCCAGGACCACCCGCTCGCAGCCCGCCTCGAGGGCCGTCGCGACCGCTTGCCGATCGCGCAGACCTCCGCCGAGCTGCAGGCCGGCGAGACCATGCCGCCGGCCGGCGGCCACCAGCTCTGCAACCAGCGCCCACTGACCGGCCTCGCCGAAGGCGGCATCGAGGTCGACCAGGTGGATCCAGCGCACCCCGGCAGCGGCGTAGCGCTCGAGCACCTGAAGAGGGTCGCCCCCATAGTCGGTGCGGGCGCCATCGTCGCCCTGGCGCAGGCGCACCACGCGGCCGCGGCGTAAATCAATCGACGGCAGCAGTTCCATGGGCCATCTCCACGAAGTTGGTCAGCAGGCGGAGCCCGACGGCACCGCTCTTCTCGGGATGAAACTGAGTGCCGGCGATGCGCCCGCGGCCGGCCATGGCGGCGAAGGAGCGACCGTGAAGACACTCTGCCAGGCAGCTCTCGGAGGGCACCCCCTGGGGCGCGAAGCTGTGCACGAAATAGACGCTGGCACCGTCCTCGAGGCCGGCGAGCAGCGGCGAGGCGGCCAGCCGGCGCAGGCGATTCCAGCCGATGTGGGGCCGCGGCACGGTGGTCGGCAAAGCGGTGACGCGGCCGGGTAAAAGGGCCAGGCCGTCGGTCTCTCCGAACTCCTCTCCGACCTCGAAGAGCAGTTGATATCCGACACAGACTCCGAGCAGCCAGGCGCCGGCTTGGAGGCTGTGGCGCAGGGCGGCCTCGAGCTCCCCGCGCAGCGCCTCCCGTGGCGGTGCGAAGGCACCGACCCCGGGCAGCACCAGACAGCGACTGGCGGCGACCTGGGTCGGGTCACGGCTGATCTCGGCCGCGGCGCCGGCCGCCCGCAGGGCACGCACCAGGTTGCCGAGGTTACCGACCCCGGTATCGACGATGACGGCTCGCCGGCTCATCGCTTGCGCCTCATTTCGTCCCTTTCATCGCGTCAACGTTCCCTTGGTCGACGGCACCTCGGACGCCTCCGAGGCGCGCAGCGCCACCGCCTGGCGCAACGCCACCGCCGCCGCCTTGAAGGCCGATTCGGCGGCGTGATGGCCGTTGCGGCCGGCGAGCAAGTCGAGGTGCAGGTTGAATCGCCCGCGGTCCGAAAAGGCCTGGAAGAAATCGGCCACCAGGGTGAGCGGAAATTCCCGCGTCACCCACAGGCCGGCGAGCTCCGGAGCCTCGCGATAGTGGAAGAAGGGCCGCCCCGAAAGGTCGACCACCGCCCGCGTCAGGGCTTCATCGAGGGGCACGTACGCGTGGGCGAAGCGCACAATGCCGCGGCGCTCGCCCAAGGCCGCTGCGAAGGCCTCGCCGAGGGCCAGACCGACGTCCTCGACGGTGTGATGGAGATCGATCTCCGTGTCGCCGATGGCCTCGACCTCGAGACCGAAGCCGCCGTGGGTGGCGAGAGCATCGAGCATGTGGCGGAAGAAGCCGTCCGGCACGGCCAGCTGGCGCGGACCGCCCGCCAAATCGAGGCTGAGGCGAATGCGCGTCTCCCCGGTCTCCCGCTGGTACTGACTCTTTCGTTCCATCACAACCTCCCTGGAGGACTTCCGACCGCTGTCGGGGCTTTGGCCAAAATCTCCCCGAGGGCCTGATCGACGGCTCGCAAAGCGCGTCCATCGCCGATGGAAACGCGCAAACAGTCTTCGAGGCCGGGGTATTTGGTGACATCACGCACCCGGATGCCGCGTTCGCCGAGGCCTCGGAAGATGGTCTCGACGGCAGCGCCACAGCGCACCAGCAAGAAATTGGCGTCGGACGGCAAGGGCGTCAGGCCGTGACTCTCGAGGCAGGCCGCCCACTGCCGGCGGCGCCCCACCAGCACTCGCACCCGGCGCTCCAGAGCCGGCGCCTCTTCGAGCGCCGCGCAGGCGATCTCGAGCCCCGCCAAGCCGAGGTTGTAGGGCAGCTTGAGCTTGATCAGCTCGGCCGTCAGCTCGGGCCGCGCCAGCACGTAGCCGAGGCGCAGGCCGCCCAACGACCAAGCCTTCGAAAAAGTCCGGAAGATCAACAGGTGGGGATAACGGTCGAGCAACGGCCGATAGTCGTGGGGCCCGAACTCACCATAGGCGTTGTCGAGCAGCAGCGGCGCTGCGAGGTTTTCGAGCAAGGCCGCCACCCGCTGTGGCGAGGCCGAGTCGCCGGTGGGGTTGTTGGGGCTGCACAGCACCACCGGCCGCCGCGGGTCTCGCGCCACCTCGGCCTCGAGCTCGGCGAGCGGTAGCCGCAGATCGAAGCGCGGTCCGCAGGCGCGGAAGGTCGCTCCCATGGCGAGCGAGAAGACGCGGTAGAGGGAGAAGGTCGGGGCCGTTCCGAGCACCTCGCCACCGGGCCGGGCGAAGGTCTTGATCGCAGCGCTCAGCAGCTCGTTCGAGCCGTTGCCGACCAGAACGCCCTGCCACGGCCAGCGGTGGCGCTCGCCGAGGGCCCGGCGCAGCCGATCGCCGTGGAAGTCCGGATAGATCGCCCAGTCGACCGCCTTCAGCCGCTCGAGGGCGCGCTCCTTGATGCGCCGGGGCAGGTCCCAGGGCACCTCGTTTTGATCGAGCTTGAAGCGGCACGGGCTGAGGTCGAGGTGGTAGGCGCGCAGCTCACGCACCGCGGGACGGACCGTCGCGAGGACGTCGTCGAGCATCGCCTGGGAGGAACGACTCACAGCCGCCTCCGGGCCGCGGCGGCGTGGGCCGGCAGTCCCTCGGCATCGGCCAAGGTGGCGGCGGCGGCGGCCCAGCGCGACGCCGCGGCGGGCGAGAACTGCACTCGGTGGCTGCGCCGCACGAAGTCCTCGACGCCGAGACCGGAGGCGAAGCGGGCACTGCCGCCGGTGGGCAGAACGTGGCTCGGACCCGCGACGTAATCGCCGAAGACCTCCGGTGTGGTGGCACCGACGAAGACCGCACCGGCGCACTCGACCCGCTCCGCCAACGCCTCCGACCCGGCACCGATGAGCTGCAGGTGCTCCGGCGCCAGCCCTTCGGCGAGCTCCAGCGCTTCCTCCAGGGTCGCCGTCACCAGGGCCACGCCGAAGCCCGCCAGCGAGGCCGCCGCGGTCTGCGCCGTGGGCAGCTCGGAGAGCTGCCGCGCCACCTCGTCGCCGACCCGCCGCGCCAGGGAACGGCTCGGGGTGAGCAGGATGGCGGCGGCGCGGGGATCATGCTCCGCCTGGGCCAGCAGATCGGCGGCGATCCAGGCGGCGTCGGCGTCTTGATCGGCGATCACCACCACCTCGGAGGGCCCGGCGAGACCGTCGATGCCGACATCTCCCATCACCTCGCGCTTCGCCGCCGTCACCCAGGCGTTGCCCGGCCCGACGATCTTGTCGACTCGGGACAAGCTCTCGGTGCCGTAGGCGAGGGCGGCAACGGCGTGGGCTCCCCCCATCCCCCACACCTCGTCGACGGCCAAGCGGGCGAGGGTGTAGCGCACTGCCGGATTGGAATGGAAGGAGGCCGGCGGCGTCGCCACCGCGATCTCGCGGACCCCGGCGACCCGCGCCGGAACCACCGTCATCACCACCGTCGAGGGGTAGCTCGCCAAGCCCCCGGGAACGTAGACGCCGACCCGCCGCAGGGGGCGGCGGCACTCGTCGATCATCACCCCATCGGCTTCCAGACGGAAGCCCTCGTGGGCTTGACGCCGGTGGTACCGCTCGACCGCCCCGATGGCGCGCTCGAGGGCCTCGGCGAAGCCGGCGGGCAGGCGCGCCCGTTCTTCCTCCAGCTTCGGCACCGGCAGCTCCAGAGAAGCTCCCCGGCCGCCGTCATATTTCTGGACGGCGGCGCGCAGCGCACGATCGCCGCCGTTGCGGATCTCGGCCACCAGCCGCCGGGCGGCGCGGGTCACCTTGGGATCGAGAACCTGGCCATGGCGAGCCAACAGCCGCTCCACCGCGCGGCGCCCGCGACGCGACTCCACCGGCAGGATGGACAGGGGTTTCTTCACAGGGTCACCTCCGCCCCTTCGAGAGCCTCGACGAGGGAGTTGATGGCATCGCGATGCTGCAGAAAGGACGACCGGTTGACCACCACGCAGGGCGTTACCTCGGCCACCGTCTCGAGCTCCACCAGGCCGTTGTCGCGCAGCGTCCGGCCGGTCTCGACGATGTCGAGGGCGAGGTCGGCCAAACCGAGCAGCGGCGCGATCTCGATCGACCCGGCGAGCTCGACGATCTCCGCTCCCCAGGCGCGGTCGGCGACGGTGCGGGTGGCGGTGCGGGGATACTTGGTGGCCAGCCGCACCTGGCTGCCGGGACTCGGCAGGCTGCCCTCGTGACCGACTAAAGAGAGGCGACACCGGCCCTCGCGCAACCGAATCGGAACCAGCAGGTCGCCGCCCAACTCGTCGAGCACGTCGGAGCCCACGAAGCCGCAATCGGCGATGCCGTTCTCGACATAGCGCGGCACATCCCAACCCTTGAGGAAGAGCAGCTCGAGGCCCTCTTCCGGCAGAGCGATCTGCAATCGCCGATCCCCGGAATCGAGGCCGTTGCGCAGCCGGCCGCTGGCGGTGAGGGCCGCCACCGCGGTGCGCTGGGCGCGGCCCTTCGGCAAGGCCAGACGGATCATCGCGCCTCCTCCGCCAGGCGGTCGAGGCCGAAGGAGAAGCCCACCGCCGGCACCTCCGCCCCGAGGTCCCGAAACAGGCGATCGTAGCGCCCACCGGAGCCCACCGGCCGGGCGCTGCCGGCGGCGTAGGCGCGAAACACCAGGCCGTCGTAGTAGGTGCGATCGGCGCCGCCATCGGCGAGGCGGGGATCGAGGGTGTGGTGAGCGAACTCGGCGAGATCGATCTCAAGGTCGGCGGCCGGGAACTCCTGGCGCAGCTCGGCGACCAGCGCGGTCAGCGCCCGCAGCCGCCCGGCCGCGCCGTCGCCGAGGTTCGCCGGCTGCGCCGGAACGCCCCGCTCGGCGACGGCGAGCAGGGTGTCGCCGGCGGGCCGCAGCAGGCGGCGCTCGCGGCGACGCAGGGCGGACACCAGGGAGCGACCGTCGTCGGCCGCCAGCAGCACCTCGTCGAGGGCACCGGCGAAGCCGAGGATCACCCGCACCGGCCGCTCTGCCAGCGCCGCCAGGCGCAGAAAGAGGCACAACATCTCCCGCTCGGCGGCGGCGCCGCCGTTGCCCACCAGCTCCGCTCCGAGCTGGTAGAACTCGCGCTCGCGACTGTCCTTGTCGCCACCGTAGCGCACCACGTCGCCGCGATAGAACAGTCGCAGCGGCAAGTCGAGGGCGGCGAGCCGCGGCGCCAGCAGACGGGCGAGCATGGCGGTGAAGTCGGAGCGTAAGGCGAGGGGATCGCCGTCTCGTCCGATGAAGCGGTAGAGCTCGGCGCGGGTCGCCGGCGTCAGGATCGGCTCGTAGGGCTCGAGGTAATCGAGAATCGGCAGGATCACCTCCTCGAAGGCGGCCTCCTGGAGGGCAGCCACGCAAACACCCTCGAGACGGCGCCGACGGCGGGCGGCCTCGAACAGGAGGGCGGCGACCCCGAGCGGCAGGGAATCGGAGATCTTCATCCGCCGAGCTCTCCTGCGTCCGCGGGGCCGGCCCCTACCGGGTCCGAGGTGAGGCCGAGGAGCTCGCGACCGAGGTCGAGAGGCAAGTCGCGACCGGTCATCGCCCGAAATTGATCGAGGGCCTGGTAGAGCAGCACCTCCCGGCCGTCGATGGCGATTCCGCCCTCGGCGGCGACGGCTTCGAGGAGTGCCGTCGGCTCCTGCCCATAGACCATATCCACCACCGCTGCTCCGGGGGCCAGTCGCGAGGCATCGAGGGGCGCCGGATCGTCGCGGCGACGACCGGCACTGGTGGCGTGCACCAGCACCTCGAAACGCCCCTCGTCGAGGTCGCCGAGGGGCGCCCACGGCAGATCGAGGGCTTCGGCGGCTTCCCGAGCGCGCTCGGCGCCGCGGTTGAAGAGGGTGACCCGGGCACCCTCTCGGGCCAGCCCGAAGGCGGCCGCACGACCGGCGCCGCCGGTGCCGACCACCGCCGCCGGTCGACCTTCGAGCTCGCAACCGTGGGAGCGCAGGGCGTAGACGATGCCCACCGGGTCGGTGGATTCGGCTTCCCAGACGCCGGCCGAGAAGACCAGGGTGTTGGCGACGCCGAGGCGCTCGCACAGCGGGCTGGCGGCGCCCGAGACGGCGAGGGCCGCGCCCTTGAAGGGCGCCGTCACGCTCAAGCCGCGGAGCGGCGCACCGAGGGACTGAGGGATCCGGCTTTCGACGATCTCGAGCCAGAAATCACCGAAGCGCTCGGTTTCGAAGGGCAGGTAGAGCAACGGCAGGCCGAGGGCTCGGTAGCCACCGTTGTGGAGGCGAGGCGACAGAGAGTGGGCGACCGGGCGACCAACGACGCCGCAGAGGGCTTCCACCGGCGCCAGCTCGGGCAGGCCGAAGTCTCGCCGGAGCGCCGCCACGGTGGGCTGGCCCGGAGCTCCCGACGCCTCTTCGGACGCGGCGCCGTAGATCCAAGCAGCCCCCAACCGCGGCGCCAGCAGGCGGGTCCAAAGGCCTTGGGGGCCACCGCCGAAGGCGATCACATCGGCGCGCTGCAAGCTCGCCAGGAGCTGCAGCGGCCAGAGCCCTTCGGCCGGGCGGTGGACCGTCGGCACCAGCTTGTAGAAGCGTGCCGGCGTCGTCGCCATGGCCTCGAAACGGCGGGTCAGGTCGGCGAGATCTCGCGGCCGGCCGTGCCACGACAGCAGGCGACGCTCGGCCGGCACCAGGGCCAGGGTCTCGGCCTCGAGATCGCGCTCGGCCTCGAGATCGATCAGCCCGTAGCCGGCTTCGAGGGCGGCCGCGAAACGCTGGCGGCGATCCTCCGGATCGGTCTCACCGCGCCCACCTTCGGCGCGACTGCGCACGGTGTAGAGGAGGCGGTCGCCGGGCAGGTCCGCCGGCGAGAGATCGCCCACCAGATCGCCCCGCACTTCGAGCCAGTCAGCTTGCTCCGCGACCGTGCGCAGGGCCTCCGGCGAGGTCGCCGCGCGATGGGCCAAGGTTGCCACCAGCGTCGCCCGGGAGCCGCCGATGGTGTCCGAGATCACTGCACCCAAAACCAAAAACCTCCTTCCGGACCCGGAAGGAGGTTGGCATGATTGTCGCCGACTGCTCGCGTCCCGGGCTCGTCACGGCCGGGACTCGAAAGCCCGACCTAGAAGTCGCCGTGATGATGCACGCCATGCCACCAGCCAGCGGTCGCGGAGACCGAGGCGTTGGAGCGGAGGGTGGCGTCGAGCGTCATCTTGCGATTCAGTCTGAGGGCGACGGCGAAAGCGCCGTGCCACTGCCGCGCAGCGTAGAGCAGCCGCCCGGGCGGTGTCAAGGGGCCGCCGCCGGGATCCCCGGAAACACCTGCCGCAGCAGCACCCGCGTGGTACCATCGGTGCTCGGCGAAACGACGTCGAAGACACCCTTCCGAACGGAAAAGCAGCCCCAAAGCGATGAGCGAAGAAGACCGCGAAGTACTCGAATTGGATGTGGTTTTCGTCGGTGCAGGCCCTGCCAGCCTGGCCGGTGCTTACCATCTCGCCAAGCTGATCGAGAAGCACAACGAGACGGCCGAAGAGCCCCTCGAGACGATGATCGCGGTGCTGGAAAAAGGGCAGGATATCGGCAGCCACGCCATTTCCGGCGCAGTGGTCGATCCCAAGGCTTTTCGCGAGCTGTTTCCGGACACCTGGGAGGAGGCCCCCTTCGAGGGCAGTGTCGAGGAAGAAAAGCTGCTTTTCCTGACCGGCAAGCGGTCCTTCTCGCTACCGATTCCGCCACCCCTCGACAATCACGGCAACCGCGTCGCTTCCCTCGGCAAGCTGCTCAAGTGGATGGCTCCCCAGGTCGAAGAGGCCGGGGTCGACATCTTCTGCGAGTTCCCGGCCTCGCAGATCCTCCTCGAGGACGGCAAGGTGGTCGGCGTGCGCACCGGCGATCGCGGCATCAGTCACGATGGTAGTCGCAAGGCCAACTTCGAGCCCGGCATGGACATCCGCACCCGGGCGGTGGTCCTCGGAGAGGGACCCCGCGGCACCCTGGTCAAGCAGCTCGAAGAGCCGCTCGACCTCAATGCCGGCCAGAATCCTCAGATCTACGCCCTCGGCATCAAGGAGGTCTGGGAGCTCCCGGAAGGGCGCGTCACGCCGGGCTCCGTGATCCACACCATGGGCTGGCCGCTGGGCAACAGCAACTTCGGCGGCTCCTTCATTTACGGGATGAAGAACGACCAGCTCATCGTCGGCCTGGTGGTCGGCCTCGACTACAGCAATCCGCACTTCGACCCGCACCAGGAGTTCCAACGGCTCAAGACCCATCCGGCGATCGCCGCCATGCTCGAAGGCGGCAAGATGGCGTTTTATGGCGCCAAGGCGATTCCCGAGGGCGGCTGGTGGTCGCGGCCGCGCTGCCACGGCGACGGTTTCCTGATCGTCGGTGACTCCGGCGGCTTCCTCAACAGTCAGAAGCTCAAGGGTGTTCACCTGGCGATGAAGAGCGGCATGCTGGCCGCCGAGACCATCTTCGAAGGCCTCAAGGCCGACGATCTCTCGGCCGAGCGTCTGGCGGGCTTCGAAGAGCGGGTGCGTCAGAGCTGGATCTACGACGAGATGTGGAAGGTGCGGAACTTCCACCAGGCCTTCGATCATGGGCTGGTCGGAGGCATGCTGCAGGCCGGCCTCGGCATGGTCACCGGCGGCCGCGGTTGGGGCTTCAAGAACCGTCTCGGCACCGAGCCGGGGCACAGCCGGATGCGGCGCCTCGATAGCGGCAAGGGTCCCGAGCCGCCAGCGGCGGTGGCCTTCGACGGTGAGGTCACCTTCGACAAGCTGGCCGACGTCTACAACTCCGGTACCTCCCACGAAGAAGACCAGCCGGTCCATCTGGTGGTGCGCGAGCCGGACCTGTGCGTCGATCGCTGCACCGTCGAGTTCGGCAACCCCTGCGAGCGCTTCTGCCCGGCGGCGGTCTACGAGATGGTCGAAGAGCAAGACCAGCGCCGGCTACAGATCAACGCCAGCAACTGCGTCCACTGCAAGACCTGCGACGTCATGGATCCCTACCAGGTGATCGACTGGGTGACGCCGGAAGGCGGTGGCGGCCCGAGCTACAGCCGCATGTAGTCCGCCGGCGGCGAACCGCCGACCGGCCGTCCGAATCCCCCCGTGAGGAGGCGCCGATGATGCTTCGTCCCCGGCATTCACTGCGGCTCGCTGGCCTGGGCGCCAGCCTGTTGCTGACGATTCCGTTGCTCGCTGCGACCCCACAGAGCACGCCCCCGAAAAAGGCGACCCCAGAGAAGGCGACTCAGGACGTCGCGACGCCAGAGAACGCGACCCCAGGGAATGCGACGGCCTCCTTGGAAGGCCTGTGGCAGGGATCTCTCAGCCTGCCCGGCGGCACCACCCTGCGCCTTCAGATCGAGCTCGAGCAGAAGTCGGGCGGCGCCTTCCGCGGCCGCATGCGGAGCCCGGACCAGGGCAACATGTCGTTCCCGATCGACCAGGTCGAGATCGCGGACCAGCAGGTCGACCTCACGGTCGAGGGGGTAGGCGGCCGCAGGGACGGCCCCAGGGGGAGCGGCCCCCAGACGCGCGCCGGCACGGGGTCTCAGGGCGGGGGGGGGGGGAATAG
>JBCCHV010000076.1 GCA_039028635.1 Acidobacteriota bacterium | reverse complement strand
TCAGCCGCCGCGACGGGAGAGGAGGCCCAAGAACCACGCTTCTTGGGCCGGAGAGGGGCGCTCAGCCCGGGACGCGCAGTCAGGGGCGCGTAGCCCCTCTCGAAGCAGACAGCTAGCAGCGTTGGAAAAGTCGCGAAGCGGACTTTTTCAGCAGCTTGCTAGGCGTCGGCGGATACCGCAAGGGGAGAGACCCCCTTGCGGTGAAGGTACCGGTCTACTGGGTCGGAACTTCCACGGCGCCGACGTCGCAGGGCAGAACGCGGGCGAACGAGAAGAGGTCCCGCTGGTTGACCACGGGATCCGAGCAGAAGGTCGCCACGCCACCGCCGACGGCGGGACCGAAGTAGTCCGGCGTCGGGTAGTCGAAGCTCATCAGGCCACCCGGGGTCGAGACTCCGAAGCCACCGCTGGCGAAGGTCAGGCCGGGTTTGACGATCGGGATCTCCGGGCAGGTGGGCATGGTCTTGGTGCCGTACTGGAGGTTGCCGCCGCTCACTGAGGTGTTGCCGCCGTTGAACAGCTGGAAATCGTGACCGTCGCAGGTCTCGTCCGTGAAGGCCCCCTGAATGAGGGTGTTCTGGAAGTTGCCCTCGCCGGTGGGGCTGGGCACGAAGTGGATCTCGCTCTTGCCGAAGTTGAAGAGGATGCTGCTGTGGATCACCGTGACATCGCTGTTGCCGAAGATGGTGATGCCGCCACCGCTCTGCGGCTGGTTCGGCTGCGTGCTGAGGGCATGGGTCTGATCGAACTGGGCGGTGTTGTTCATGATCACCGAGTTGACGATCTCGGAAAGTTGGGAGTCCTGGAACATGACGCCGCCGCCGCCCAGTCCGCCGCGAACGACATTCTCCGTCAACACGCTGCGGTCGAGGACGAGGCGACCCTGGCTGAGGATGGCGCCGCCGGAGCCGCTACCGGTTTCCCCGAACCCCGCTGAGTTGACTTGCAGGAGGCTACGCCGAATCGTCGCGACGCCACTCGAGCCATTGAGAACGGCGCCGCCGCCGACGACTCCGAAGGCCATGTTGGCGAGGAACTCCGTCTCCTCGACGTCGAGGTGACAGTAGCTCATGATGGCTCCGCCGCCGCCGCTTTGGTTGCCTCCGTCGATCTCGGCCCAGGCGATGTTGTTTTCGAAGAAGGTGCGCCGCACCTGTACCGGCTGTGAGGCTCCGCCGCCGCTGCAGTAGATGGCGCCGCCACCGAAGGCCGCATGGTTGGACGTGAAGTACGTGTTCTCGATGATCAGGTCACTGCCGCGGATAGCTCCGCCGTTGGCTCCCGACTCGTTGGTGATGAACTCGGAGTTCTTGATCGTGACCAGCGAGTTGAAGTTGTTGATGGCGCCGCCGTTGTTGGCTGCGAAGTTGTTGCGAAAGACACAGCTTTCGATGAGAACGGTGGCGGCGCCGGTGCTGATCAGGATCGCGCCGCCGGCGCCGATCTCGTTGCCGTCTTCGAGCTCGAGCTCGATCAGGTCGATCTCGTACTGACCTCCGATGCGAAACAGGCGCTCGCTGCCGGCGCTCCGAATGGTCGCCGGTCCCTGGATGATCAGGTCCGAGCTGAGCTGGATCTGAGTGTTGAGGATGATGACCGGCCCGGCCGCGGGATCACGTGCCGCGAACACGATCTTGTCTTTGCCCTGTCCCCAGGCACAGTCCTTGTTCGACTGATTCATGTTGTCGTCTCGGGCCGCCTGCACCGCTTCGCGAAGGGTGCATTGACCGTCGTTGGTGACGTTGTTGTCGGCCGTCGAGTTGACGGTGATGGTGTTGGCGTGGGCCGCGCCGATGGCGGCGAGAAACGAAAACAAAAGACCCGCGAAAAGGGTCGTCGGTCTGTTCATGGTTGCTTCCTCTGTGTTGGACGATGGCTCGTCCGGATTGCGAAACGACTGAGGTTGAGAATGTCTGGGCTCGTTCCGTGGCTCTACTCACGAGAATCCGTTGGAGAACGTGCCATCGCGAATTCGGTGGCAAGCCGGCTCACGGGCGTCGACGGCCGCCCAGGCGGAAGCGAATGCGTTGATACACTTTTACTTCCGGCTGCTTCCGTGGCCGTGACGACTGGAGAAAGGTTTGTCGGAAACCACCGAGACCCGTTCCGTCACCGAGCTCATCGCGGCCCATCGCGAGGGCGATGACGCCGCCTTCGAGCAACTCGTCGGTCGTCTCTATGGCGATCTGCGACGCATCGCCCACTTCCAGCGGGCTCGTTTGGCGGCCGGTGAAACCCTTCGGACCACCGCATTGGTCCATGAAGCCTTCGTCAAGATCGCGCAGCAGAACGGTGCCCGCTGGGAGGGTCGGTCCCACTTCCTGGCAGTCCTGGGACGCGCCATGCGCCATGTCCTGGTTGACGACGCCCGTCGTCGGCTGAGCGCCAAGGGCGGCGGTGGCCGGCGGCCCGAAACCCTCGACGACAACCTCTGCCAGGACCCCCGACAGGCCGCCCGTATCGTCGAAGTGGATGACGCCCTGCACCGATTGCGTGATCTCGACGAGCGGCTTTGCCAGGTGGTGGAGTACCGTTTCTTCGCCGGCCTGACCCGCGACGAGACGGCCTTGGCCCTCGGCCGATCCCCGCGAACGGTGCATCGCGACTGGTTGCGGGCGAAAGCCTGGCTGCGCAAGCTGCTCGGTGACTCGCCGGCTGCGGAGCTCCCGAGCCATGGTTGACGAGGCGGGCTCTCCCGAAGCCTTCGATCGGCGCGTCGACGCCCTTCTCTGTGAGCTCCTCGACCTGCCGGCGGAGCGGCGATCGCAGCGCCTCGACGAAGTTTGCGCCGGGGACCAGGGCCTCCACGAAGCGGTGAGCTCACTGCTGGCGGCGGCGGAGTCGACGGACTCTCTGCTGCGCTCCGGCGGGGCGCTGCCGCGCGGTTCCGGCGAGGGGCTGGCCATCGGAACCGTCCTCGGTCGCTATCGGGTGCTGCGCGAGATCGGTCGCGGCGGCATGGGGGTGGTCTACCTGGCCGATCGTGCCGATGGTCACTTCGATCAGCGGGCGGCGGTCAAGGTGCTGTCCTTCCGCGCCGATGGGGCCGAAGAGCGGTTTGCACGCGAGCGGCAGATCCTCGCCGATCTCGAGCATCCCGGTATCGCCCGTCTGCTCGACGGCGGCGTCACGGCCGAGGACCGGCCCTACCTGGTGATGGAGCACGTCGATGGCGTGCCGATCGACCGCTACTGTCGCGAGCAGGAGCTGGACTGTCGGGCTCGCGTCGAGCTGCTGCTGGAAGTCTGTGCCGCCGTTCAAGCGGCCCATCGGCAGCTCGTGGTGCATCGCGACCTCAAGCCCTCGAACATCCTGGTCACCGCCGAGGGACGAATCAAGCTGCTCGATTTCGGCATCGCCAAGCTGCTGGACGACCCCTCCATGGCACCGAAGGCCGAAACCTCCACCTGGACCTCGGCGGCCTTTCTGACCCCGCAGTACGCCAGTCCGGAGCAGGTGCTCGGCAGGGCCGTCACGGTGGCCTCGGACGTCTACCAGCTCGGCATGTTGGCTTTTGAGCTGCTGGTGGGGTGCCGTCCTTACGAGACCACCGGCGCTACCGCCGCCGAGGTCGAGAAACGGATCTGTCACCAGCCGGCTTCTCGACCGAGCGAGGCTCGTCGTGCGCTTCCAGCGGCCGAGGTGACGCCCGGTCTGCCGACGTCCCAGGAGCTGCGCGGCGATCTCGACACGATCGTCCTCGAGGCGTTGCGCAAGGAGCCGGAGCGTCGCTACGAGTCGGTGGGCCGGCTGCGCGACGATCTGCGCAGCTACTTGCGCGGGCTTCCGGTCTCGGCGCGACCCGATTCTTGGCACTACCGCCTGCGCAAGTTCATCGCTCGCAACCCGCTGCCGGTGACCACGGCGGTCGCAGCGGTGGCTTTGATCACGTTCTTGGTGGTCAACTTCACTCTGCAGCTCGCCCGCGAGCGGGATCAGACCAAGGCGGCTCTCGAACGTGCCGAGCAACAGCGCCAGCTCGCCGAGCGGCGCAACCGCGAGTCGATAGCCGTCGAGGATTTTCTGATCGGCCTCTTCGACGTCTCCGATCCCACCCTCTCCGGGGCCGCAGGGCGCGACCTGACGGCGGTCGAGATCCTCCATCGCGGGGTCGAAGACTTGCGCCGGTCAGCCGTCCAGGGGGCGCGCAGCCGATCGCGCCTGCTCACCGCCACCGGCCGTATTTACAGCAACCTGGAGCTCTTCGACGAGGCTGGAGGGTTGTTGGAAGAAGCCCTAGAGCTCGTCGACGAAGAGCCCGGAGATCAGCGGCTGCGGCGGGCCTACGTCTTGGTGGAGGTCGGCGACCACCTCTACCAGTCGGGCAAGACCTCGGAGGCGGTGGCGCCGCTGCGCGAAGCCCTGGCCTTGCGTCGGCAGGCTCTGCCGCCGGATCACGAGCGGGTGGCGGCTGCGGCGACGCGGCTCGCCAACGTCCTCCAGGCCGACGGCCAGATCGAAGAGAGCGCGCGCCTCGCGATGGAGGCCCTCGGCATCATGGAGGGGCTCGACGGGCCCCCGCCGGAACAGTTCTCGATGCTGCTGATTCTGATCGGATACTCGAAGATCCGTCTCGGCGAGATGGTCGAAGCGGAGGCCTTCCTGCAGCGGGCTCTCGAGCATTCGCGCCGCCATTTCGAGGCCTCCAGCGCGCAGCACATTCAGGTGATCGAAGGCCTGGCTCTCGTCTTCGTCGGCAAGGGCGACTACGAGGCGGCGATTCCACTGCTTCAGTCCGCGCTGCAAAGCCATACCGAGACCCTGGGTCCACAATCCTTCAAGGTCGCGGTGACGCAGCAGAGCCTCGCCTCTTGCTTTGTCGGTCTCGGCAATTTGACCGAGGCCATGGAGTTGACCGGGAAGGCCCTGGCGACGGTCGAGGCGATTGCCGGTCCGCGCTCGCGGGCCGCCCTCGGCCTGCGCCACAACCTGGCGAGTCAGCGCCTCGACTCCGGCGATGCGGCCGGCGCCGAGGCGGATTTTCGTCGACTGCGGGTCCTTCAGCAGGAGGTGCTCCTGCCTTCCCACGAGCTTCACGGGGTCAGCCTCGGAGATCTCGGCCGCGCTCTGATGGCCCAAGGCAAGGACGAAGAGGCCGAAAACGTCCTGCTCCAGAGCTTGCATCAGATCGAGGAGCATTTTGGGCCGCGGGGCCAGTTCATCACTCACACGCTGCTGAATCTCGGTCGTCTCTACCGGCGCCAGGGTCGCTTCGAAGAGGCCGAGACCCATTTGCATCGCGCCCACGAGATTCGCCGTGAAACGATGGCCGCGGATTCGCCGGAGCTCGAGGAGGTAGCCGAGGAGCTGCGCCGGCTCCGGCTCGAACGCGGGACCGGCGACGAATCCGGGTCCCACGCGGAGGGCGAGAGGTGACCGAACCAGTCAAGCCGAGAGTCTTGGTCTTCGACGTCAACGAGACCTTGCTCGATCTCGCACCGGTGAAACGGACCGTCGGAGCAGTTCTCGGCGGCCGCGAAGACCTCGTCCCCTGGTGGTTTTCGACCATGCTGCACCATTCTCTGGTCGAAACGGTGACCGGCACCTTCCACGACTTCGGCGAGATCGGTACCGCCGCCCTGATGATGGTGGCCGAAGCCCAGGGCCTCGAGCTGTCGCGGGAGCAGGCCCGCAAGGCCGTCGAGCCCATCCTCAGCCTGCCGCCCCACGACGACGTCATCCCGGCCCTCGAGACCCTGGTGAAAGGGCCGTTCCGCCTGGTCAGCTTGACCAACTCCTCGTCCCAGGGTGTCGAAACCCAGTTTCGCAACGCCGGGCTGACCGAGTTCTTCGAGCGGCGCTACAGCATCGAGACCATCGGCAAATACAAGCCCCATCCGGACGCCTACCGCATGGTCCTCGACGACCTCGACGTCCCCGCCGAGCAGGCGCTGATGGTGGCGGCCCACGGCTGGGACCTCGCCGGCGCCAAAAGCGTCGGCATGCAAACCGCCTTCATCGCCCGTCCTGAAAAGGTGCTCTACCCCAACGTCGAAGAGCCGGACTACATCGTCGAAAACCTGTTCGACCTCGGGATGATGCTGGCGTTTCTGGCTTAGGTTGATTGGAGATCCGTAGGTCGCCCCCGCGAAGCGCTCGACCTTAGGGCCGATTTCCGTCTCTCAAGTTCGAACGGTTGGGGGTCGGCTGGCTGCTGATGCGCCAGTTTCCGGCGAGGTCGACCCTCTCCAGGCAGTGGCCCTTGGGGGCCATGCCGACGTGAGGCTTGGCGACGTCGCCATGGCGGTCGATCAGGCGATTGGTGTTCTTCTCGCCGTAGATGACGGCATCGATCGGTACCGTTTCCTGCTTGATTTGAGCTTTGGGGCGGTCGAAGAGGGCGACGCCGTCGGCGGCCTCGCTGGTGACGTTCTGCAAGTCCGGTTGGATATTGACGCGCTGATCGAATTCGGGAAAGCCGTTTCTTTCGTTCGATTCCGGTCCGCCGACGACGAAAATCTGCCCTGCGCCGATGATGCCCTCGAGCTGAATCGTCGTGTGGTTGTAGTGCTCGCCGCCGGCGCCGAGGCTGTAGCCGCCGAGGTCGATGTCGACCGGGCCGGAGTTGTAGAGAACGATGTATTCGAATCCGTCGTCGTCTTTGACGGCATCGTAGAAGATTTCATCGAGCATCAGGACCGGGTGGGCGGCTTCCGCTTTGCCGATGGGTGGTTCAGTGGATTCCGTCGGCAGGGCTCGACGATCGCTTCGCCACGGTACAAAGGCCACCAGCGCCGCCATCAGCGTGAAGGCGGTGGCGCCCAGGAGGCTCTTGCGGAAGCGACTCGATCGGCGTGGCGACGAGGATTGTGGTGCCACCAGACGAATCGTCTCGGGTCCTGAGAACAGCACGGGGGTCGACCATTCCGTCGACCCTCCATCGAGGCGATGAATCGCCAGTCGGCCCTCGTTGGTGGCCTCCTCGAGAGAGTCGCCGAGGGCGAGGCGGCGGTAGAACTCGCTGCTGAAGGCGATCGCCGCCGCGTCCGAGATCGGTTGGTTCATGGCGACGACGGCCGGGAAGCCGGTGCGTAGGAGAGCGCTGGCGATACCGGAGAAGTCGGACCTCTGAGCCATCGCTCCGCCGCGGGCGGACTCGCAGGAATTGAGGAAGATGAGCTGAAGCGACGACGCGTCGCGCACCTCCAAGGCAAGCTCCTGGCCGGTGATCGAAAGGTCGGACTGATCCGCCATGCCGAGGAAGAGGCGGCCTTCGTGGGATCTCGGATCGACCTCGCTATGGGCCATGATGTGCAACACGTGATAAGCGTCTTCGAGCAGCGTGCGGCGAAGCCGTGAACGACTCTCGGGGGTGAGCTCGCGAATCTCCGCCACCTTTTCGATTCCCTGGGTCAGCTGTTCGACTTCGCGGTCGAGATCAAGGCTGGGCCCGCCACCTCGGCCCCGCACGGCGAGGACCTTCAGGCGTTCTGGGTGCTTGGGGGCAATGCTGCGGCTCGGAACGTCGAGCGCTCGCACGATGGGAGTCTTGCGGGAGAGACCGAGGAAGTTGCCGGTTCGTTGTCGGAAGAGCAGCTCCCAAGGCAGGCTCATCAGCTCGCGGTGTCGAGGGTCGAATTTCAGCAGCAGTCGCAGGCCGCGATCGGCGGAAGCTTCGACGGCCCCGAAGTTGTTCTCGAACAGCTTGCCGAGCTCGCCGTCGAAAAGGGCACGGTAGAGGTGTTCGCCATGTTCTTCGGGCGAAGGGTTCGGTTCGCCGGCCGGCCGGACGCCGCGATAGATCCTGGTGAAGGCCGGGTCGGGCCGGAAGGGCTGAGACTTCGATTCGCCCGTTGGCGAGCTGGCTTCGACCACCCAATTGCCATCATTGTCGCGGGAAAAGCTCAGGACGAAATTCTGATACTTCACGGCGCCCTCCGTGGTTGCCGACGGCAGGAAATCAATTTCGAACTCAAGTGATGAAAGGTCAGGCTAGCAGATGTCGTAGCTGTTGCAGGCGCAGCCGCGGCCCTTGCGGCAGGTGAATCGGGTGCTGATGCAGGAGTTGCCGCAGGCCTTTCCTTTGCCGCAAACGCGACAGCATTCAGAGCGAGGTGTGCAGCTTCCCGCCGGCCTGGAGGAAGGCGAGGAAGCGCCTGAATCGCGTGTGGTAGGAGGTTTCTTCCGTGCGGCCAATGCCCTGAGCTCGGCAGCTCTCTGGAAGGCTGCGATCGCTTCTTCGAATCGATTCAGCTCGACGAGGAGCTCTCCACGCCGGAGGTGACTCTCGGAGTCCCGCGGCTCGATGTCGAGATAGGTCTCGACATCGGCTAGCGCCGAGGGCCACTCCTCGAGGCATTCGTGAGCCCGGCTGCGCAGGAGCAGAAAGTCGGCTCGGACGCCGGAGGCGAGCATTTGTTTCTCGAGCTTCTCCAGGTCCCGGAGGGCTTCGGCGCACTGTCCCTTGGCGAGCTGCTGCGAGATCTCTCGCATCGCTGGTGGCAGAGGAGGCTTTTCGACGACTTGGCTCTGGGCTGCCAGGAGAAAAGGGCAGGCGAGCCCGACGAGGATCGCCCACCCGGTGCGTCGGAGCAACAGGCTCCCGAAGAAAGCGGTCATCCTAGCGTTTGGAGCCCGGAAGGCAGTGGGCGCAGGGATCGTAATCTTGTCGCTTTGCTGCATCGAGGGAGTAGAAAGGGACGTCATGGCCATGAGCGAGGATGGTGGCAATCTGGCAGCCGGCCTTCTCGTTGCTCAGTTTGTGAACTTCACGAGTGTTGATGTTTCCCAAGTAGGGAGAAGGATAGCTTCTCGGCATTTGTATTCTCCTGGTTGTTGGTTGCGACCGAAATGGATCCGACCGATCCGTGTGAAACCAGGATGAGAAAAACGTTCAAAAAAATTTTCTTGTCTCACTTCGCAATGACCTCGAAATTGAGGCTGATCCAGTCGCCTGCGGTTCTCGTCAGCAGTCTTTCCGGTTGCTCGGCCTCGGGTTCAGCTCCGGATCGCCGGACCAACGCGTTCAGTGGCGGGCGCTCGAGGGGGGTGAGATCGATTCCTTGGAGGGCGGCGATGACCTTCAGCAGCTCCCGACCCGCCGGCCCGGTGGTTTCGAAGGGAAGAGAGGCCCTCGCTCCCGCCTCGAGGGAGAAGAACGGCCCTTCGGATCGCCGAGGGTAAATCCGCTCGATCGCAAAGGCGGAGTCGAGGTTGAGAATTGCCAGGTTGATCGCCATCTCGGCTCGATTGTGAAGCTCGAGGTAAAACCGCTCCTCGCAACCTGTCTCGAGTCTTTGAACGGGGCGTCCGGAGGTTGGATCCGTCGGCCGTCTCAGGCTGGCCGCCAGACTCTGGGCGAGACCTGGTCCGGGGGCGGAGTTCTGGAGCCTGCGAACTCGATCGAAGAAGGCCAGATGGCGAACCCAGTCCACCACCTCTCGAGGATCCCCCGAGTCGGCGACGGCTTGTCCGGCAAACCGGACGGCGATTCGGTCGCCGCAAGGTTCGATGCGGATGTCGGCTTTCGAGGGAGGATCGAGGGTGAGCGTTGCCAGATCGACGAGGGCGATCTCGAAGAATGCCAGGTGCTGCGCCAGGGCGGGGGCGAGGGAGACCGTCGGTCGCTCGGTCGGGGGCGGTGAGAGGGCGCGCGCATGACTCCCGACGGGGATTTGTTGCTCGCCGCGGCCAGGTGCCATCCGTCCCCAGGAGAGGACCGACCCCACCTCTTCGATCTCGATTTCCGTTTTGCCATCGGGTTGTTTGTCGGAGAGAGCGAAACGGCTACCGACTTCGGCACCGTGGGCGTAGCCGGCCTGCAGAAGAACCCGATCGCCTTGCTGTTCGAGGATCAGGGCGGAACCGCTGTCCGGACGTCGCGTGTCGTTGGTGAAGACCTGACGGTCGACTTCGCCTTCGACGATCGGAAGCTGGCCTTCCATGGTCTCGGCGATGGTGTGCTGCAAGGCGGGATAGAGCTGCTGCCAGGTGCCCTGGGGCTGCTGCTGCCAGGTGGTGAGCCAACGCTGCGTCAGGACTCCTCCTTGGCGTCCACCGAAGATGCTCTCGAAGGCCTTTTCGTGGGCTCGGCAGGCGGCGAGCAAGACGTAGCCCCGCGGAGCGGGCAGCCAGCCGCTGGCCAACTCGGTCTTGCGTTGCCGTCGTCCGGCGGCCGCGCGCCAGGCTCGGTCGAGCTGCGCCCGGGAGGCGACCAGACTGTCCGAGGGACGTGGCGAAGGGTCGATGAGTCCCGTGCCGCGAGATCGCGCCCGGCCGCGATGGGCCATTCCTCCGGCGTGACAGCTATCGAGCACGAGGGTGGGGTGAACGTCGTGGCGCAGCGTCTCTTCGAGGAGGTAGAGCACTTCGACGTCACGCAGGTAGCGAGCTTCGGGATTGCCCACGTTGCAGGGCACGAGGGCCTCGTCGACCTCTTTCCCGGGCGTCCACGAAGGAACCCGGCTGCCGTGCCCCGAGAAGTGCACCAAAAGCTGGTCTCCGGGGTGCGCCTGAGCGAGCAGCGCCCGCCAGGAGCGAATGATGTTTTCGTAGGTGGGCAGTGGAGCCTGCGAATCGTCGTTCGGTGAGGTGAGCTCGATGATGCGGCGCGGTGCGCCGGCGCGCTCTGCTCTCAGCATGGCGGCCACCGTCGCCACGTCTCGGCAGCAGCCGCCGAGATCCGGGAAGGCGAGATGGGCCGGCGGGCGGGGACGATAGTGATCGATGCCCACCAGCAGCGCGAGCTGTGGGCGGTGGTTCATCCCCGCGCGGCCTGGGAGGGCGCGAGCGCCGGATCTGCCGCGGTCGATGGCGAGCGGAGTCGAACCGCCGGATCGCCGACGATCGTCCAGGAGCGGGCGTCGTTGCGGGCCGTCCAGAGATAGGCGAGATAGCGATCGTCCGGCGAGATCTGGCCGGTCTGCAGCTGCTCGAGGTGATCGCAGAGCAGCGCCGAGAGCTCGCCATGGCGCTCGCCGAAGAATCGACAGGCATAGCCCACGGGTCGGCCCGCGAGGATCTCTTCGAGGGCGCTGTGGAAGGTGTGGGCCTGGGCTCCGAAGCGCGACGGAACCCAGCCCCAGCCCCAGGCGCGGTCGACGTGGCCGACGGAGGCCAGAGCTCCCTGGCGCAGGAGCTGTTTGGGAAGCTCGGCGACGAATGGTTGTGGGGCAATGGGCGTGGGGACGATGGTTGCCTGGCCGTCGCTGCTCTCGCGCAGCGCGAAGGAATCGGTGGCGGGAGTGCCGGCGCTGAAGCAGGCGACGTGGAGCGAGACCATGCCGTCGAACGAGGTCCTGGGAAGGTCGCGCGCCGCGAAGTAGCTGCTTTCCGGGACTGCTTCTCTGCGCTCCCGGGAGGGCTCGAAGCCGGAACAGACGAGAGCGCCCTGGAGGGCTTGCTGATCGGGGGCCTGGGCGCCCATCAGCAGGCCGTGTCCTGCCGTCACCAGGAGCTTCGGTGGTGCGCTGCTCAGGGCCCCGACCAGGGCAGCCTTGGAGGCGCGGGCCGAGGTCAGGATGTGGTGGGGATGGTGCGGTCGCTGCCGCCCGCAGGCCTCCAACCAAGGGGTGATGAGGTGGTCGAGGAGTCCGCGGGTCGTGATGTCGTCCCGGTGCTCGGCGGCGAAGGTCGTGATGGCGGGCCAGCTTTCGGTGGTCTGGGCACGTTCCTGCTGCACGACCCTTTGGGCGTAGCGGGCGTAGTCCGCCGGGTCTTCGAAGTCGAGGCGACCGACGGCGTACTGAACCGCGAGCTGATGCTCGAGCTCGAAGGGAATTTCTCGGGGGTTGCCGACGAGCAGGAGGTAGAACGGAACCTTCACCGGATCGACCGGCCCGAAGCCACCGCCCTGTCGACGAGTCCACTGGACGCGGTTCTCGCCTGGGTGGAGCCCTGCCTTGCCGTGGTATTCGCGAAAGAGGTTCTGGCCCGAAGCCGTCGCCTGGAGGCGCCGGTGTTCGAGGAGGGGAGCTAGGGCCTCTCGCACTTCCGGTCGTTGGGTGCTCGGGAAGAGGACTCCCCACCCGCTGCTGGCGAGGTCGATCGGGTCGGTATTGGGAACCAGGCCGCGCGCTGCGCCGATCCGCCTTGGGCGGCTGCGGCTGAGCTCGCGGGCGAGGAGATCGACCGGCAGAGGGCGCGACCGACGGCCGGTCGCCCCCTCGATGCCCGGCGGGATGAGCGCGCCGGCGATCAGCGGCTCATCCCACCGTTCAGTCAACGCGCCCCCCGGTGATCAGGGGTGGTCTGCGAGGACTCGAGGATCAAGACGGGGGACCGCCTCCGGTCGGTGCGTCCGTATCGGCTTCGTGGTCTTCCTGCGGTTGGGCTCCCGACGTGCCGTCGGACTGGGTCTCTTCGTCCGGGGTGCCGGAAGCGGCGTTGCCGTCGCCGTCCTGAGCAAACCAGGGCAGGTGGTAGTTCGATTGCGGTTCGTTCATCTGCTGCAGCGTGCGGATGGCCAGCGGGGCCGTGGGTTGGGTGCCCACGCAGGCGTCTGTGCACGGCTCGAAAGGACTGGACATAGGTGCTTCCTCCCTCCATCAGTTCAATCGGATCCTCAACGCCACGCAATGTTGCGTTTCGAGGTCCGTGGGAGTGAGACACCTTTTCGGCGAGAACGTTCAAGAGTCGGTTCAGGGAGAGCGAGTGAAGGGTACGAAGGCCGCCCAGTCTCGGTGCTCGACAGCCGGGTCTTCCAGCATCGAGAGCTGAGCTTGGCGGAGGGCGGCGGCGGCCGACATTTCCTCTCCGAGATAGCCTGCGTAAAGGCGAGTCATCAAGGTGGCGGTGGCGTCGTCCCGGACACTCCACAGGCTCGCCACCAAGCGTTCCGCACCGGCGGAGAAGAAGGCCTGGGTCATCCCTCGCAGGCCTTCCCCGGGCAGCTCTCGGCCGAGGGCCGATTGACAGGTACTCAGAGTCACCAGGTCGGCCGTCAAGCGGAGCTCGAAGATGGCGTGGACGTCGAGGAGGTCGGCGTCGAGCGATCCTTCGGGCGCGAAGAAGATGCCCGACCGTTCGAGGGCCTCGGGGCGGATGATGGCGTGGCTGGCGAGATGAATCAGGTCGAAGTGGGCGGCCTCCGGGGTCTCCAGCCAGTGGCGCCGGGCCGCCTCGCCAAAGGCGAGCGTCTGCTGCTCCGGCGGGAAGTGCTCGGCGATCGCTTCGACCTCCGATTGGCTGGCGGGGAGAGTTCCCAGGGCTGCCATCCAGGGTTCTGGAGGACCGCCGAAAGGGGCGAGCAGCAGGGCTCGACGAGGCGTTTCTTCGAGTTTTCGCGGTGGCCTCGGGAGAAGCAGGGTGGAAGCCGAAGGGGTGCGCTCGATCTGGAAGGACTCGATCATCAATCGGCCGTCGGCGGGCTGCGGCAGCAGAGCGAAGGGAACGTGGTGTAAGGCCCCGTCGAGGACCAGGAGGAGACGACTCTTGCCTGCGAGCTGTGCCTCAATGGGTTCGAAGAGCGCCTTGGCGATCGCTTCGAGAGCTCGATCGCCGCGCAACTTGTGGGGTTCGCTGGAGGGGCGGTCGAAGGCGTCTCGGAGCTTCCGTGCCCACTCTTCGACCTGGTCTCGGGTGACCGCGAGCCGCTTTCCTCCGAGCGCCTGGGAGCCGACCCAGAAAACGAAGGTCTCCCTCCCCGCCAAGCTGAAGTCGAGCAACAAGGTGTCCTCGGAAAGAACGGCCTGGAGCGCGCGGAGGTCGACTGCTCGAGGATTGACCAACTCGGCGAACGCCGGGTTGGCGGCGCGTAGGCGACCGCGCACCTGATCTTGTTCGGCGTAGAGCATCGGCAGCTCGTCGCGTCCGCCGTTCGGACTCCGCTGGTGGAGCCTTCGAATCCGCTCTTCGATCCGGCGCTGTTCGCGCAGGAGCTCCGGGGGAAGGTCGCTCGGGATGTCGTCGAGGCGCATGCGCATTCGCTCGATCAGGTTTCTCGCCTTTCCCTGGTCGCTGAGCTCGAAGGCTCGGCGAAGGTCGCTCTGATCGCCTCGTTGAGCCCGTTGGATATACAGGTCGATGGCGATCTTGAAGTAGTCGTCCTTGGAGGCCCGGAATTGAGTTCGCAGACGGTCGCCGCTCGGGGCTCGGCGAAGCGTTTCGACCCAGGAGAGGGCTTGCTCGATCACTTCGATGGCGTCGTCGAGACGGCCTTGGCGATCGCGAATCTCGGCCAGGACTCGCAGCGCCGAAGCCCGTTGGCGCAGGCGCAGGGAGGGATCCTCCGCCAGGACTTGCTGAATGAGTTGTTCCGCCTCGGCGAGGCGGCCGAGACGACCCGCGGTCCAGGCGAGATTGATCCGAGCCCAGCGTTGATTCGTCGAGTCCTGGAGGTCCGAGAACAACTCATTGGCGGCGTGGAAGTCGGTCCAGGCCGCTTGATAATCCTCTTTTTGGAAAGCCAGCGATCCGCGCGCGTTGAGGGCGATGGCTTCGTCTTTTTGGCTGTCGGGACCCCGAGCGATGTCGATGGCCTCGGTGAGGCTGCGATCGGCGGCTTCGAGGTTGTCGAGCCTTCGGTGGGCTTTACTCAAAGCGATCAGAGCCTTTGCCAAGTCTCTTGCCGCCTCGGGATTGGGATCGTCTTCGAGGACCTTCCGTCGCAGGGCGATGGAGTCGGTGATCCTCTGGAGGGCCTGTGGGTAGTCCCCGATGGTGACCTCGAGCTCGCCGAGATTTTTCAGGGTCAGGGCGCGATGGCGCAGGTTGAGGGGATGAAAGGCCGCGAGGGCGCGCCGATAGTTGTCGAGGGCGCCGGAGAAGCGGCCGGAGCGCTTTTGGGAGAGCGCCAGGTTGTTGTGAGCGCTGGCCAACGCCGGCCCGCACCGCGAGTCGATGGCGATCGCTCGTTGGTACGAGGGTAGTGCGTCTAAATCCGAGGTCTTGGCGAGCAAGAGCCCGATCTGATCGAGCATTTTGATCTGAGCGGTTGAATCGTTCGCCCTTTCGTAACCATTCAGGGCTTTCTGGTAGGCCTGATGCTCTGGCGCGCTGGGCAGCATGTTTTTGTCCGTCGATTGCCGCGCGAGGCGAATTTTGTCGCCCGCCATCCTCCAGGCGAGGGCGGCTTCGGCGGGTCGCGAAAGGTCTTCCCAGCGCCTGGCGATTCGGGAGAGCTCTTCGGCCTCCTGAAGGCGGTTCTCATGGCGGCTCCACCAGGTGGTTTGCGTGAGCGCCAGCTCGGCCATTTCGCGGTCCTGCGGCTGGGCTGGTCGGAGAGGTCGAGTCGTGATGCGGAACCGCCCGGTGGTCGGCCCCTGGTGTTGCTTGCCCTGGCCAGCGATGAGCTGGAGCCGATGGCGGCCGGCCTCTCTGGCGACCCAGAAGAGTCGCTCCGCTTCGCAGAGATCGGTGGGGGAGTCGATCTCCAGGAGCGCCTTGGCGGCTGGCGAGAGCAGCTTCAGCGTGAGGTCGACATCCTGCTGTTCGGCAACCAGCTCGACGACCTGATCCTCCGTCAGCTCGAGCTCCAGCTCGATGGTCGTGCCGTGCTCGATGAAGTCTTCGCTGGGGGTGTCGAAGGGCAGGACCTTCGGGGCTTCGGGAGCTTGGCAACTGGCCAGGACGAGGCTCGAGACGGCGATGAGAAGAAGCCTCCGTCGCCCGCGGCCGGACGCAAGGCGCGGCCAGATTACTCTCGTCTTCATGGAGATTTCGCTGTCTTGACCCGGAAGCGATATCTGACTTCCTGCTCGGGATTTCGAGCCCTCACGATCAAGTCGTAGGAGCCGGCTTGGAGATGGCGGTTGGGCAGCAGCGTGCCGTGGTCTCCATGGCTTTGCCAGGACCAGTCGCCTCGCCACAGGGTTTCGCCGGCGCCATCGAGCAGCTCGGCCGGCTGCGGGTCTGTCCCGCGCGGAGGATCTTCGAGCTGAACGAAGGTGAACTCGGCCTCGGGATCGATCGCGAGAGGAGTGATGGGGGTACCGGGGTCTCGAAGGATCGAAGCGTCCACCGGCTGCAACAGCGTTTCGACGTTGATCACGAAGCTCGAGGGCCTCGAATCGGAGACCCTGCCGGGGAGCCCGACGACCAGCACCAGGGTCGCCAGCGCGGCGGCGGCGATCCCTTGCCACAGTCGTTCGCGAGGGAAGCCTCCGCGTCCCGCAACGTCGACCGTGACGGCCCCGACCGCTGGGGCGGCAAGGTGCGGCGGCGGGTCCGCCGGCGGGTCCGCCGGCGGGCTCGCGGCGGGGTCTTCGGAAGGGTGCTCGGGCTCGAGGCGAGCGCTCAGCGAAGCCCAGGCATCGGCGACCTCATCGTCCTCGAGGTGAGCCGCCGGGGGAGCCGCGGCGAGCTCTCGAAACTCCTGGCGATCGATCACCCATTGGGAGCACTGCGGGCAAAGAGCGAGGTGGTCGCGAATCGCCCGTTCACGGTCTTCGAGAAGCTCTCCGTCGCAAAAGGCCGCCAGCTCGGGAGGCGCCGGGTGATCGTCCGTTGATCGCTCCTCGGTCAAGAGAGCGAGCAGTCGCTGGAGCGCAGGGTCGGAGTGGGACGTCATAGGTCGAGCTCCGGAAATCGCCGTTTGAGGGATTGGCGCAAGCGCGCTTGGGCCTGAGACAGAGTCGATCGAACCGTTTCCGGCGTCACCCCTTGGATTATCGCAATATCCTTGGGCGCGAGATCTTGAAACAGCCGGAGCTTGAGGATCTGTTGCATCTTGGGTGGTACATCCTGGATCGCGTCCCGCAGACATTCCAGACGTTCGTCTTGCAGAACGTTTTTCTCGGGGCTTTCGATCAGCGAGCGATTCGAAGGATGGGGTTTGTTGTCATCGATCGAGAGGGTGATTCCCTGTCGTTTTCCGGTGGCGAGGCGCCGGCGGGCGTTTTTGAGCTCGTTGAGAGCGATCGAAAAGACCCAGGTCTCGACGCTCGAGTCGCCTCGAAAGGCCGACAGGCCCTGGTGAACTCTCAGAAAGGTTTCCTGCGCCAGATCTCTGGCGTCTTCCCGCGATAGACCTTTGTTGCACAGAAAGGCCAGGACGGCGCGGTAGTACTTGTTGAATATCTGTTCCAGGGATTCGAGCGCGGCCTCCGGCGTGGAGTTGCTTGGGGGATCAGGGCCGTGCATCTTCGAAAGAGAGGGAATCCTGGATTGGCAGGATACCGCATGTCCGAAGGCGGCCGTGGCGCGAGCCTCGACGGAATGCCAAGGCGGGAGCCGTTGAAGGCGCCCGGGCCGTTCTCGACCCGGGCTGGTCGGGAGGGGATCAGAAGTTGCTCGGATCGAGCGGCGGGAGCTCCGGGTCGGTGAGGTCGAAGACTTCGCCGTCGGCCGGCATCAGAGGCAGGCGCTCGAGGTCGATGTCGCAGCCGCAGAGGGTGAAGCAGGACTGGAACCAGCACTCCTTGTTGCTGTCCCAGGCCCAGCGGCAGCCACCGCAGGAGTTGACCGCCGGCGGGGCACCGGCGATCAGGTCGTTGCCCATGCAGAGGTTGTTGCAGGCGAACTTGAAGACTTTGCAGGGGTCGCCGCCGTCGATGGCCGGGTTGCACAGGTTGGAGCCGCCGGGTCCGGCGCTGCCGCGCAGCGTGGCGCCGATCGGTCGCAGGGCGGCGTGGGTGGCGCTGGCGGCCTTGGGGAAGGTGAGGCTGCGCTGCAGGGTGGTGCTCTTGCCACCGGCGAGATCGCCGCCTTCGATGGCGGCGGCGATGCCCAAGGAGGTACCGTCGGCGGCGAACAGCTCGAGGGCCCAGGCGTAGCTGTTGAGGCCGCTCTCGCCCAGGCTCTGAACTTCCAGCGTGAGCTCGACGGACTCGTCGCCGGCGGCTCCCAGGACCACCTGACTGTCGAGCACTTCGAAGCTAAGCGGTGAGGCGTCGACGGATTGCGCTTCGACGTCGAGTGAGTAGCGTTCCCCAGCGGTGGCGGAGAGGGCGGTCAGCAGGCCGCCGAGAAGGAGGATCGAGATACGAATCTTCATGGTCTATCTCCCGTGGTCCCGAGCCCCCGCGATCGGGAACGGGGTCGGGCATGTTGAAGCGCCCAGCGGGGTGGCCGGCGCGCTATGGGTTGATCTGCTCGGTGGGAGGCGCAGGCGGGGAGTTTTTTCCCACGGCGCGTGATCTCGGTGCGCGCCGAAGGTCTCCGCTTGGTCGACTCGGGCCCGCTATGGGATTATCCGGTCGACGATGACTCGGTCCGCCGTGGTTGAAGACTCTGCGCCGTTGTTGGCCAATGCCGAAACGGCTCCCCGAGAGGGGGCCTGGAGGCTCGCCGAAGGCCGCCTTCTCGTCGGTGCCCGAGGTCGGATTGCGGCTCGGCCGCGGAGCCCCACGGGCGCTGTCTGCAGCTTCGACGACGCGCTCCGGCTCGGCGACGAGATCCTCGCCCTCGAGCCCTTCTCCGTGGCAGAACGTTGGCGCCGAGGGGGCGTCGAGCTCGACAAGAATCAATCGGAAATGCCCATCGACTTCTCGAACGAACGGCTGTCTTTTTCCCGCCGGGAGGAGTGAGCACCCCGACTCCTCGGACCGAGCTTTGGCTCGGCGAGGGAGAGGTGCGACAATGACCTGCAGTTCTGGGATCTCTTAAATATGCACGAAATCCTCGACACCATCGTGATCGCGAGCTTTCTGGGCATCGTCGCCCAGGTCTTCGCCGAGAAGCTCAAGCTGCCGGCGATTCTGCCGCTGCTGTTGCTGGGCATGACGGCCGGCCCCCATGGCTTCCATCTCTTCGATCCGGAGGCCTTGGGCGACGGCCTGGAGGTCTTCATCCACCTCGGCGTGGCGGTGATCCTGTTCGAGGGCGGTCTGAGCCTCGACCCGCGGGAGCTGCGCAAGGTGGGGGCGCCGGTGCGTAACTTGCTCACCCTCGGCGTGGTGGTCACCGGCGTCGGCTCGGCTTGGGTGGCGCAGGCGATCACCGGCATGCCTTGGGCGACGGCGGCGCTCTTCGGGGCGATCGTCACGGTGACCGGTCCGACCGTCATCGTGCCGCTGCTGCGGCACATGATCTCGCCGCCGGCGGTGCGTACGGTGCTGGTCTCCGAGGGCTTGATCATCGATCCCATCGGGGCGGTGCTGGCCTACCTGGTGCTGCAGTGGATCGAGCGCTCTCCGGGCCAAGGGCTGCAGGCCCTGGTGGTCGAGGTGCTGGTGCTGGCGGCCACTGGCGCGGTGCTGGGATTCGTCGCCGGCTCCCTCGCCAAGTTCGCCGCCCGCGGTCGCCTGCTCGGTGGCGAGCTGCGCAACCTCGCCATCCTGGTCCTGCTGCTCGGCTGCTACATGGTGGCCGAGGGCCGGGCGCCGCAGTCGGGCATCCTGGCGGCGGTGGTGATGGGCTTCACCCTCTCGGCCTCGGACGTTCCCGATCTGGCGTCCGTCAAGGTGTTCAAGGGGCAGCTCACGGTGCTGTTGATCTCGGTCCTCTTCGTCCTGCTCTCCGGACAGCTCGAGCTGACCTCGATGATCGACATGGGCTGGCGCGGTATCGCCGTCGCCGCCGCCCTCATCTTGATCGTGCGGCCGCTGTCGGTCGCGGTGTCGGTGTGGCCTTCGCACATGGATTTCAAGTCGCGCCTGGTGCTCGCGCTGACGGCGCCGCGCGGCATCGTGGCCGCCGCCGTCGCCTCCCTGTCGGTGATTCAGCTACGTCAGTTCGGCCTCGAAGAAGGCGCCGTGATCCTCGAGGGACTGATCTACCTGCTGATCATCATCACCGGGGTTTGGGCCACGGTGATGGCGTTGCTCTTGCCGCGCTGGCTGGGTTTTCACAAAGACCCCTCGCGCCGGCGTACGCTGATCATCGGTGCCAGTCCCGTGACCCGGCTGCTCGCCAGTCATCTGGCGGCGTCGGGCCGGCGGGTGGTGGTGATCGATTCGGTGCGCGAGAAGCTGACCAGCTTGCGGAGCGCCGGGGTGGAGATCGTGCGCGGCGATGCGCGCAACGCCTCGAGCTACGAGAAGGCCGGCATCGAGCGCGACAACGATGTCCTCCTGCTGACTCCCAACGATGACCTCAATGTGCTCTGCGCCGAGCTGGTGCGGGAAGAGTTCGGCATCGAGCATCCGGTGGTGGCGATGCACAAGCCGTCCGAGGAGTTCGGCCGCCTGCGTCGCGCCTACATGGACCTGCTCGCCGGCGAGACCTTCGACCTGCAGGTCTGGAACCGTCGGATCGGCACCGGTCAGGCGGATCTGTTCGAGGTCGACCTGGGCCAGGAGGGGGCCCGCGAGGCGGTGGCGGCGGTGCTCGGTGACCAGGACGATCAGGACGCCATCTTCCTGTGTGGCTGGAGCGGCGACAAGCCGGTCTTCCGTCGCGGCTCGCTGAAGGAGCTGCGCTTCGACCGTCTGGCCCTGCTGGCCCGGCCGGCAGTGGCGGAGAAGCTCGCCACCTACCGCTGGCAGCCGGCGACGGAGGACGAGGCGACGGCGGAGATGCCGCCGATTTTGGAGGGAGGCTCGCCGGCGGAGGCGGTCCCCTGATCGCTGGCAGGCCGCTGAAGAAGTCCGCCGTGAGAAAGGAGTCGCGGATGCCCTGGATCAAGGTCTTCACTCTCGAGGAGGCGACCGGCCTGCTCAAGCGCCAGTACGAGGCCGCCATCGCGCGCGCCGGCAAGGTCTGGAACATCGTTTCGGTGATGGGACAGAACCCGCGGGTGATGAAGACCTCGATGGACCTCTACGGCGCCGTCATGCACGGCCCATCGCCCCTCTCGCGGGGGCAGCGCGAGATGCTGGCGGTGGTGGTCTCGGTGCGCAATCGCTGCCTCTATTGAACCCGCGCTCACGCCCACGACCTCCGTGCCGAGGTCGCCGAGAGTTTCGGCCTGAGCGATGCGCCGGCGGCGGATCGCTTCGTGCTCGGGTTGGTGCGGGATTGGCGCCAGGTGGATCTCACGCCGGAGAATCGCGCCCTGTGTGCCTTTGCCGAGCAACTCACGGTCGATCCCGCGTCCCATGGTCGCGCCGAGGTGGAAGCCTTGCGCAGTCACGGTTTCGACGACGCCGCGATCCATGACGCGGCGCAGGCGATCTCCTACTTCAACTACATCAACCGCATCGCCGATGCCCTCGGCGTGGAGCCGGAGGCGGGGGTGCGGGCTTGGGAGTCCGGGGCTCCGGGCTGGTGACCGACATGCTGCGATCAGCCATCTTCAGACGTCTTGCCGGTGGTTTCGGAGGGCTCCTCCTGCTGGCTCAAGTCTCGCTGCTGCTGGGCTGCGCCACCTCGCAACCGGTGCGCTCCTGGGTGGAGCGCTCGGCGAGCTTCGAGGAGTGCAACGGCTTTGCCTGGCTGCCGCGCGGCAGTCGGCCCTGGAACCCACAGCTTTCGCCCCGTCTCGACGCCGTGGTGCGGGAAGAGATCGCCCGGGCGATGGCCGCTCGCGGTTGTCCCGAGCGCGATTCCGCCAGCGCCACTTTCTCGATCTACTATCAGTTCACGCCGCCGGATCGCTTCGGACCGTCGGCCCCGGGACCGATCGGCTCCGGCTCCAGCACCAGCGTCGGAATCGAGGTCGAGCGCAGCAGTGGCGATCGGCTCTATGTCGAAGCTCGGGAAGCCGCCACCGGCAAGACCGTCTGGCGAGGTTGGGCCGGCAATGTGATGGCGCGTGGGGACGATACGGTGGCGCGCTTCCGCGCCGCTACGGCGAGGATCTTGGCGACCTTCCCGGTGCCGGTCCAGGCTCCGGCTCTAACGGACTAGCAGCCGGGTTTCGGCCGGGCGCATCGGTCGGCCGGCGAGGGTCGAGAGCTGCAGCAGATGGAGGCCCGGCTCCACCACCTCGGTGCGCATCACCAAGCCCTCGCGAGCGACGAACATTCCGACTTCGCGGCCATCGAGCTGGAGCGCCACGACGCCGCCGGCGGGCGGGACGTCGCCGAGGGTCACTGCCAGGCGGCCGGCTTCGATGAGCTCGAGCTCGAGGCGCGCGATGTTGCTGCCCCAACCCCATTCGTCCGCTGCCCAGGAACTGCGTGGCTGGGCGCGGGCGCCGAGGATTTCGCGATGCAGGCGCCTGCCGAGGGCCCCTTCGATGGGGGCGCGAGCGAGCTCTTGCTGGGCTTCTGTGATCTGCCCCTGACGCTGCAGGTGGCGGGCCTTGAGGGCCAGGTAGCGACCCCATCCGATTCCCCCGGTAGCGAAGCGTTGCTCGATGAACCGAGCGCCGTCGAATTGGCCGGCGGCGGCGCGCGCCAAGGCCTTGGCCGGGGGGGCGATTTCTCCCGCGAAGCCGGTCAGGCGAGCCAACTCCCGATCTTCGAACGGGCAGCGTTCGATGGCGCAGAGGGCCAACGACCAGTCGAGCCAGGCGCCGAGGTCCCGCAGGACTCCGCCGGGGGCGGGTCCGGGAGGTACCTCGTCGAGCACCGTGTCGAGGGCCGGCACCCAGCGCTGCCGAGGACGGGCATGCTGAAACTGCTCGAAGTACTTGCCACGGGCGCCGCGGCGATCGCCACCCCGGTGGCGCTGGCGGGCCTCTTCGAGGCGCAGGCCGAGGCCCTCTTCGAGGGCCTGATCGAGCGGCTCCTGGGCCTCGAGGTAAGTCTCCCAGTCGCCTTGTGAAGCGAAGCGCTCGAGCAGTCGATCCCAGGCGAAGGCGCGGGCTGGAATTGCTGCGAAGGCCTCGCTCCGGTTCTCGGCGACGCTCAGCCACGGGCCGATGAGCTCGAGAAAGGTCGCCGGGTTCGACAGGGTACGGCGCAGGAGCTGGCGTGCCGTGTCGCGCTTCGCCGGCGCAAGGAAGGGCCAGACCTCGAGATAGGCGGTGACCAGGAAGCGCGCCGGCTCTTCCTTGCCCGGGGCGAGCTCGAGGGCGCGCGAGAGAGGACGATCCCAGTCCGGGGCCTCCCGGATCAGGTTGGGGTCGCGCGCCAGAGAGCGACTCAGGTAAACCGCGGCTCCGGCCAGCATGGGTCCTTGCCAGGCGGCTGGGCGGTGGGCGAAAGCTTCGCGGGCTAGCTGCTCGGCAAGGCCGAGGGTGGCCGTCGAGTCGGCGTCGCCGAGTTGTTGCCGCTGGTTGGGATCGAGCTCGAGGGCGACCAGAGCGCGGGCCAGGTCGAGGCGCGTACGGGGGCCCTCGAGGCCGCGATGGATACGAGGGGCCAGCTCGGCCACCAACTCCGGCGGGGCTTGGGCGGCGAGGCGGGAGACCAGACGCTGGGAGTCCCGTTGCTGGTGGAGATGGGCTGTGAGGGCGAGGAGGCCGAGGATCAGGCAGAGGCTGGCGAGGACGAGCCGCCAGCGCCGGGTGAGGTGCCTTTCGAGGGCCTTCATCGGCGCATAGTATCGGACCCATGGGGCGCGAAGGGCGGGGACCAGCGTGGCTGTGGGCGGCAGGGATCGCCCTGGCCTTGCTGCTGCCGGTACCGGACTTGCCAGCGTCCGATTCCCTGCCCCGATTGCCCGTGCCCCTCGACCTGTTGGTCCACGGGGCGCTCTTCTTCGTCTTGGTGTTGCTTGCGATCCCGGCCTTCGGCCGCGCCCGCAGGGTCGGCCTGATGGCCGCCGCTTACGGCGTTCTGACGGAAGCGGCCCAGGCCTTGGTGCCCTATCGCTCAGCGGAATGGAGCGACCTGTGGGCCGATTGGGTCGGCATCGCCCTCGCCCTGGTGTGGTGTACACTGCGATCTCGCGCAAAGCGTCCGTAGGGACTTTCTTCGAGCTCGAGCTACCAGGCACGCTGGGTTGAACTCCCGACGATCTTCCCCCAAGTCTCGTGTCCTCACTCTGGCAGAGGCCTGCCTGTGGGCGTTGCTGTGGGTGCCGCCGCTGGTTCTCTCGCCGTCGCGGGCGGATGCCTTCGACCTCCCCAAGCGTTTGGTCAGCGAAGGTCTGGCTCTACTCTCTCTGCTGCTGCTCGCCTGGTCCCTGCGCCGGGTCGATCGCTTCGAATGGAGGGCTATGGTGGCTCGACCGGTGGTGCGGGCGGTGGGTCCGCTCTTGCTGGTGGCCAGCCTCGGGGCTTTGGTGACGGCTCACCGCGAGCACGTCGCCCAGGCTCTGCCGAGCCTTTGGATCGGTGCTGCGGCCCTGGTCGGCTGGAGTCTCGGCCTGGGCACCGCTCGGCTGCGCCGATTGCTCGATCTCTCGGTGCTGCCGGCGGCCTTGATCGGAGCGCTGGCGATCCTCCAGTTTCATGGTTTTCAACCGCTCGCCTTCGTTGGCGGTGAGCAGGGCGCGCGCCTTGGCCTGACCTCCTTGGCCGGCAACGCCGGGGTGCTGGCCAACTACCTGGTGATTCCAGCCTTGATCGCGCAGGAGTGGGGCTGGCGGCGGCGCCAGAAGCTGCTTCACCTGGTCCTCGCCGGAGCGCTGGCCTTGGTCTGTCTCTACGCCATTGCGGTGACCCAGACGGTGGCGGCGCTGGCAGCGGTGGTGGTGGGGAGCGCGCTCCTCTGGCTCGGACTGCTGCCGCGGCGACGCGCCCTCGCCGGACTGGCGGCGGCGGCTTTGCTGCTGGCGACGGCCGTCGCGGTCGGGACACCGCTGCGCCAGCGGGTCGCCAAGAAGGCGGCGGAGCTCACCAGCGGGGAATGGAACAAAGCCCTGGCTGGACGCCTCGACGGTTGGCGGGCGGCGGCCTGGATGGTGGGCGAGAAGCCGTTCACGGGCGTCGGCCACGGTGCCTACTCGGCGCAGTTCATCGCCGCCAAGGGCGAGCTCGCGGAGTCCGGCGTACCCTTTTTCGCGGGCCAGGAACGGGTGATGTTCGTCAATGCTCACAACGAGCTCTTGGAAGTGGCGGCGGAGCTCGGCTGGCCGGGGCTGGGCGCCCTGCTGTGGGGTATTTGGGTGCTGGTGCGGCGGTTGCGGACGATGCCCTCCGACGGCCGTGCCCTGGCGGTGGCGTCGGTGATCGCCTTGGCCGTCTTGGCCAGTGCCCACTTCCCCTTCCGGGTCGCCCTGTCGGCCTATCCGGCCCTCATTCTGCTGGCCTGGATCTTCAGCGAGGAGAGGTCGTGAGCGGGCGTCGGCTGGTCTGGCCGCTGGTGCTGGTGCTGGTCTTGGTGCTGGTGGCCCACGTCGCCCAGGCGCGTCGTCAACTGCAGGCGAGCCGCATTCTGCGCCAGGTGGAGAACACCACCACCACGCTGGTGGCCGCCGGTCGCGGCGCGCCGCGCATCTACTGGCTCCACGTCGAGCTGCTCGAGAAGGCGCGCCGTCTCGATCCGGCCGACTCTCGCATCGTGTTGGCCCTCGGCAGTCAGTACTTGCTGCTGCAGCGTCCGCAGGAGGCGGCGAAGACCTATCGCGAGGCCCTCGACCTCGAGGCGCGACCGGAGATCTACCTCAACCTCGGTCGCGCCGAGCTGGCGGCCGGCGACGAAGACGCGGCGCGCGAGAGCTTTCGCCGGGCCGTGCTCCTCGATCCCAATCAGAAACGCCTGGTACCGCAAGAGCTGCGCCCGCAGTAGAGGGCCTCAGGCCTCCCCATCGGGGGCCAGGTCTCGACTCCCAGCGAGCGTCGAGCGGGGCTGCCCGATCCTCGGCGGCTCGCCAAAAAACCGGTTTTCTGTTCGCCGTGGCGGGATTTTCTGCTTCCCTACGTATCCCCCAATGAACGCCGGAGAACAGCTTTCGAGACGACTTCCACGAGCTCCGGCGGCGACTACGAACTGACCTACGGAGGGCTGCAAAATGGACCGGGATACCACCTTCAATCCTGAGCTTTTCGAGGATCCGACGCCGGACCCGAAGGACGCCTGCGAGTCGGCTGGATCGTGCTATCCGACGGACGAGAACGAGACCGAGATGATCCCGGGGACGGAGGAGCCGCGGCGCGCCGGCGAGGCGCGCTTCTCTCTTCGCCGGGTCGCCGGCAAGCTGTTCCAGCCCTGGTTCTTGGAAGAGTGCGAGTCGGCCGGGTCGTGCTATCCGACGGACGAAAACGAGAGCGAGTCGGTACCCAAGCCCGGCGATGGCGGTGCGGGCGACGGTGATGAGCGCCCGGGGGTCGGTCGCCCGACCATCGAGCTCGGTCCGCGGCCGCTACCGGTTTTCGCCTAGCCTGAATTTTCTTTCCTCCTGCGAGAACCTCCACGGGCCGGTTGCCGGATCGGGGCGACCGGCCCGTTCCTTTTTCAGGCTCGCCGCTGGGCGGCGTGGCGGGAGTCAGGAAAGCTCGCCGAGGGCGCGCTCAGCGCGTTGCCGGAGACGATCGTCGACGGTGTCGTCGGCGATCACCGCTTCGAGCAGTCGGCGAGCTTCGCGAGGTCGGCCGAGAAGGCCGAGGCACTGCCCGAGGGCGATGGTCGGCATGATGACCTCCGGGTGACGGTGAGGCTCCTGGTTACGGCCCAGGCTGAGGGCGCGCCGCAGCAGCGGTTCGGCGGTGGTCGGGGCGCCGAGCTCGAGGTGCAGCGCGCCGAGCTCGAAGAGCGGCGCCGACAGCAGCGAGTGCTCTGAGCCGTAGGTCTGTTCCCGAATCGCCACCACCCTTTCGTAGAGGGGCAGAGCGGCGGCGTGATCGTCCGAGTCCTTGAGCACGCCGGCCAGGTTGCGCAGCGCCTTGACCACCTCCGGGTGATCTTCCCCCAGGGAGCTTTCGTAGACCTCCAGGCTGCGCTCCAGATATCGCCTCGCCTGGTCGAGGCTTTCCCCTTTCCAGGACACCAAACCGAGGTTGTTGAGGCTCGAGGCCACCCGGGGGTGGAGCGGTCCGTAGGCCTGCTCGCGAATCTGCAGGGCCCGAAGATGGGCGGCGAGGGCGGCTTGCGACGAGCCGGTGGCATTGAACAGGTTGCCGAGCTTGCCCAGCACCAGGGCGACTTCCGGGTGCTGCGGTCCGTAGATGCGTTCGATGCGCGGCAGCGCCGACTCGTACTGCCGGCGAGCGCCCTCGCTGTCGCCGGTGAAGCGCAGGGCATCGCCGAGGTAGAGGCGTGCGTCGACGGTGTAGGAGTGGTCTGGACCGTAGTGCTTCTCGAGCAAGGCCAAGGCCCGTTCGAGGGTCGGCTTGGCCTCGCCATAGGCGCGCAGCTCGCGCAGGACGATGCCGAGATTCTTGAGCGCCCGGGCGACCTCCGGGGCGTCGTCACCGAGCGCGGTGGTGAGCCGGGCGACGGCATCGCGGTGTCGGTCGCGGGCTGCCGGCAGGTTACCGGCGAGGCGCTCCAGCCGGCCCAAGTCGTCGATCACCTGGGCGACCCGCGGGTGGTCGTCGCCATGCTCACGTCGCTCGGTGGCGAGGACCGATTCGAGCTTGGTTCGCGCCGCCGCCAGGTCTCCCTCCTCCATCTCGACGCGCGCCAGCGCCAGCAGCGACTCGGCGAGGGCCGCCGGCGGGCCATCCCGGCGCAGCTCGGTGGCCTGGATCAGCAGCGGTCGGGCCTCCCGGTAGAGGGCGAGCTGACCGTAGACGTCGCCGATCAAGGTGAGCATCTCGGCCTGCAGATCGGGCTGGTCGGCGAGCTCTTCGCGTAGTCGTAGAGCGCCGCGGTCGAGCAGTTGGCGGGCGGTGAACTGCTCGCCCTGGGAGCGGGTCGGGGCGGAAATCTCGAACAGGCCGCGCAGCAGCTCGGCGGTTTGGGTGGCCTCGGCGGCGGAACGTCGGGCACGGTCTCGCTCGCTGCGCAGGCGCCAGGTGTAGACGGTGGCGAGAGCGACGAGCATCACCAGGGCGAGCACCGCGGTGGCGGTGGCGCCGCGGTGGCGGCGGATCCACTTGCCGGTGCGGTAGCGCACCGTGTCCGGTCGCGCCCCGATGGGGAGGCCGGCGCGGTGGCGCTCGAGGTCTTCGACCATCTGAGCGGCGGAGCGGAAACGGCGCTCCGGCTCCTTGCGAAGCGCCTTGAGGACGATGGTGTCGAGGTCGCCGGTGAGGCGGCGCCGGTGAGCACCATCGGCCGGCGGTCTGGGGCCGGGTCCGACGGTGGGTGGGTCGAAGTCCGCGCCCTCGCCGAGGACCTGGCTCGGTGCCTTGGCCGGGCGATGACAGATCGCTTCGATGACCTCCGGTGCGCCGGCGCCACGTAGCGGATAGGGCCAGCGGCCGGTGAGCAGCAGGAAGAGCAGGAGCCCGAGCTGGTAGAGGTCCGACGCCGTCGTGACGGGGTCGCCGCCGACCTGCTCCGGGCTGGCGAAGATCGGTGTCAGGACGCGCGCGTCGGTGCGGGTCAGGGCGAGACCGTCGCCGGCGTCGCCGGTGAGCTTGGCGATGCCGAAGTCGAGCAGCTTGGCGTGACCGTCGTCCGTCACCAGGATGTTCGACGGTTTGAGATCGCGATGGATCACCAGGTTGCGGTGGGCGTGATCGACCGCCCGGGCGACCTGCAGGAAGAGCTCGAGGCGCTGGTCGAGGTCGAGCCCTTGCTCGTCGCAATAGCGGTCGATGGGGCGACCGGCGACATACTCCATCACCAGGTAGGGGTGGCCTTCGTCGTCGACGCCGCCGTCGAGGAGCTGGGCGATGCCGGGATGCTGAACCCGCGCCAGGATCTGGCGCTCGAGCTCGAAGCGCTGCTCCAACTCGGCGCTCACCAGGTCGCCATGGATGCGCTTCAGGGCGACCTGTTGCTCGAACTGGCCGTCCGCCCGTTCGGCGAGATAGACGACCGCCATGCCGCCGCGGCCGAGCTCCCGCACCAACCGATAGCGCCCCACGCGATGGCCCGAGAAGAGCTCCTCCTCGGGTTCCGCGAGGTCCCGGGCGAGGCTTTCCCAGACGGCTCCACCGAAGCCTCCGCCGGGGCTCAGGCGGGTCTCTTCCCGGTCACCTGCGGCGAGCAGGCGAGCGACCTCGACGCGTAGCTCGGGGTCGTCGCTGGCGGCGGCGAGGGCGGCCTCGCGCTGATCCGCCGGAACGTCCAGAACGGCGTCGAGCAGTCGGTCGATTTCCTGCCAGCGGTCGTTTGCGGTCACGGCGAGCTCGATCCCGTGGGTCGGGCACTGCCCTCGAAGGGCGCGACAAGCGCATGCCCGGGGCCTCGGCCCGGGCGAGAAGTTCTGAAAAGTAACTACGTTGAGGAGCTTAACAAGTCACTCACTAGCAGGCTGCGGAAAAAGCCGCGTGGCGGCTTCTTCAGCAGCCTGCTGTTTATTTCAGGGGGGCTAAAAGGCGCCCCCCTCAGGCGCGCGCGCATGTCGCGCG